>NZ_JAUBSA010000139.1:0-6169 GCF_036702115.1 Microcoleus sp. LAD1_D5
ATTTTAAACCATCCTAATCTTTCTTCAGTCTTGTCTTATGGTACTTTGGCTGCTTAAAAACTGTCCGGAGTATTGTCGTAAGACTAACAGATTTTGTCGAAACCTATATTAAACACCTTCCAAACAGATATCAAGTTCTCTAGCAAAGGCCTCTGGCGCATCCAGCATCAGCCAGTGTCCAGTATCGGGAATCGTAGTTGTCGTCAGTGTGGGACGGAGGATGTGGAGGCTGAAGGGAAAAGTGTTTGAGGGAGCAATAATGGCGTGGGCTCGCGTTCCAGGGGCTGCTAGGTAGCGATCGAGAGCATCCACTGCTTCAAAGGCAAACATCCCGCGAGACATTCCAGACAGACAATCCTGTGGAGTCGCCGCCAAGCAAGCGAGTATCCGATCGCGCGTATGGGCCCTGCTTCCTGTCAGTGCCTCATTGAAGCTGGTTTCCACAGCAGCCCGCCAATCCTCCGTCTCCAGAGCCCTCTGGTAGGGGACGATCCGTGCCTCGTGCACCTCTGCAGGCACCTTGGTAAAGTCTCCAGGTGGGTCTGCCAGGATCAACTGCGCGATGCGGTGCGGTGCGCTGGCTGCTGTGGCGAGGGCAATACAAGCACCGAAACTGTGTCCAACGATCGCCACTCGATCGAGTCCCAGCCCATCCAGTACCGCCAAAACATCCGCTGCACAGGAGGCGGGCGCATAGTTGCCGTCCTCCGGCGGTGCGGAATCACCGTGTCCCCGCATATCAAGGGCGATCGCGCGTCGGGTACGGGCGACATGGGCAAGCTGCGCCTCCCAGATGCTCGCGGAAACCGTCATACCGTGCACGAACACCACCGGCAGCGCCTCGGATTCCGCAGCGGTGACAGGGGGGCTGGCTTCGATGATGTGAATAGTGCCGATCGGTCCTTTGATATTTGTCGATCGCATAAAATCTTCTCCTAATTGTGAATTTCCTCTTTTCAGACAACCAATTTTACCTGCGTTACTCCTTGGCGCAATTCATACTGTCCTTTTACCCAAAATTGTTTAATTTTTTCACCCAAAAACGGAGCCGTTTGCATCATCAATAAACGCAACAATCCATTTTTTCGCAGTTGTTCGCCTTTCCACGCTTCTTGTGCTTGAAGTTGTTGGGCGCGAATAATTTCTGGTTCGCGTTCTGCCTGAATCCGCGATAATCCTAAGTCAATATCCTCGTAATTAGCCCCTGCTTTCAATAAAGGTACAAGGTGATTGGCGGCAACAATTACATCGCGGAACGCCATGTTAATTCCTTGAGCGCGAACCGGAGACATGGGATGTGCAGAATCCCCCAAAAGTATGGTTCCTGGTCGATGCCAGCGCGGACAGCGACCAACCACAACAGATAATCGCATCGGAGATTCGATCGTATCGGCACAGTTGCGGAAATGTTCTGCCATCCACGCAGGCGATCGCGATGCGAAAGTTTCTGCCCAGTCTGTGTGTTTCCGATCCGTTTTGTCATCTGCCGATAGCACCCAAGCCAGATGAAGTTTTCCTGATTCTGCCCCATGAAAGACACTAAATCCGCTACCGCCATTCAGGATGGAATAAAATACATTATCCGCCACAAACCGACGATGAGCGGCCAGTTTAAACCACAGAACATCTATACTATTCTGCTGTTTTACTAACTCTAATTCTGCACGTTGTCGCACAACCGAGTTTCTACCATCTGTACCAATCACAAGTGCAGCAGGAATCTCTCGCCCATCTCCTAGCTTTACACCCGCAATGCGATCGTTGCTGTACAGTAAATCTTTTACGGGAACACCTGGGATAAATTCAAACTCTGGATGCAACTGAGCTTCTGAAATTAGTGTTTCTAGCAAAGGCGGTTGCGATACCAGCGTACAAGGTCGATTTGACCCCATTGGCTCATCAACTCGAAATAGTTGCCGATCGCCCACAATGAACTCCCAGGCATCAATTTGTCGGTGTGGAACACCTTCGAGCATTGTGGATAAGCCCATTTGGGCGATCGCATCCAATCCGCTGGGCATCAACCCTTCACCGCGAAACACTCGGTAGGCATCTTTTGCCGCCTCAACCAAGGTTACAGCAATACCTCGTTTCACTAGCATTAAGGCAAGTGCCGCACCAGTTGGTCCCGAGCCCACAATTACAACTTGCATCATTGCCATTCCCCATTGCTTTTTGCGGATATTGAGATGTGAAGAAAGGTGGTAAAAGGAGGCGAAATTTCCTATTCCCAGCTATTTCTGGAGTCCCTGTTGAAAAGTCTTAACTGCATCAACATGATTCACCATATTGATGCAGCGCAACAACAAATCCAAATCGAGCCCTTTCACCTCCTCACTACTAGAAACCTTTTCATAATAAAGTGTATTGCCCTCTCCCCGCAGGTGATAAACCTCTAACAATCCATCTTCCCAGAACCACACTTCCTTTATCTTCAGCCGCTTGTATGCCTCCAGTTGGTTGATGCCACCACTGGAAAACACGACCTCGATCGCCAAATCTGGTAGCCTGCGACCAGGAGCAAGTTTTTGACACTCCCCTGCCTAAAGGCGAGGGGATTCTTAATTCAGCGACCGACCTTAAAGCGTCCTGTCCTTGCGGCAATACTCAAACCTTTTAACCGTAGAAAGCTACCAATTAACGAGCTTGACTCAGAATCACCCCAGCGGGTCTATCTCCAAAAGCGTACTAGGATATTTACCTAGAGTTCGGGTATGCCCTACCCTACTTAACGATCCAAAAAGGAATAGTTTGTTTTTGCTGGTTGGGAACCTACATTTTCGGTTCTTAGCTGTTTAAAGAGTTTTCGCCGCTCTGCGTCCCCCAATTTATGCCTGAAAGTGTGTCTTATGTCCCGTTTCACGATGGCAAAGGAGTTTAACCTTGACTATTGCACTATACCACCTTATCCATCCTATCCGGGCTTTTTGAAAAGTTTTTCTGAACTAAAGCCGTCCTAGAAGGACGGGGTTTTAAACCCAGTTTTCCGATAAGATTCATCCGCCTCTCGCTTGACTTTTCGCGTTTCACTTTCCAGAGTCATCGAGCCAGTGGGAGTAAAGTCAAACCCCGCCATCAGCAGGTACAGTTCCACCAATGCACCAATTCTTGCTTTAACGATTTCGTGGGGTTCTCCAGGCATTCGTCGTATCTTCAGAATTCCATCCAGGAAAGAAAGTCGATATCCTGGACGGTCTAACAATTGCTCAACTGCTTTGAACTCTCTCCAAGTGAGTCCCTCAAACAGAAGGGGTGATTCTTTTCTGGGTGGTGCGATGATTGCTGCCGTCCTTTGATTCTCCAGTCTATTTCCAGATGAGAAACGATCGGGTTTGGAGGGCGATTTGTTTATTATAACTTTAAGTAGCTTTCTCCACTGTAAATCCGATTTCTTGCCCGTAGGATAGTTCCAGCGTGTGACCGTCCGGGTCTCGCAAAAAAGCCCAGTAGCCGATCGGATATCCATCATCTTTTGGTTCCTCAAGCAATAGGCCTTCTTGACGTGCTTTGTCGCAGAGATCGTCCATATATTCGCGGCTTTTGCAGCCAACTCCGAGGTGTGCCCAGGGAGACAGAACGGGATGTACGGAGTCTGTTTGAATTAGCACAATTACAAAAGGGCGAGTGCGGTCAGAAAGCCAGACCACAGCAACACCAGTTTCTGCATCAATGCGGCGGTGAACGACCTGCATTCCAGCATACTTAGAGTAGAATTCGATAGTGCGATCGACATCAGAAACGGGCAGTGCGATGTGTGTGAGACCGATATCACTCATGGGTTATGTTGCTCCAGTCATATTAGGCTTAACATCAATAATTGCCACTTCCAATCTCATAAATTTAATGAGACGATCGCCACTTATACCAATTTTTTATGAGGCCCCGTAGAATCCGATCACCCTGGCGCCCCCCGCGTCCGGGGGGGAAAAGAGTCCGATCTTTCGTCCCCCGACTATCAGGGAGATGCGAGGGGGATCGAGATATGTGCAACTTCACATTAAATTGGTATAACCGCTCGTAACTGTCCATCGTTTTGCTGCCTAGTATTTGTAAGCAGCAAAACCTGAGCGGAACCAAGACGATTTACCTCTCAAGGTAGATGTCGGTTAATCCTGTCTTTGAGATACTATATCTGAAATGTAACTATTTATACTAATGCCGCATCTTTTGTTGGTAGACGACGAAGCCCCACTTTGTGAAAGCCTTGCTTACTCACTGAGAAAGGAAGGCTATGAGGTCACTACAGCACCAGATGGACACAGCGCGATCAAACAATTCCACAAGCAAGTACCCGATATCATTCTGCTCGATCTGATGATGCCAGAAGTTGATGGGATGGAAGTGTGTTGGCGTATCCGGGCTTTTTCTAATGTGCCTATACTGATGCTAACGGCTAAAGACCAAGATATGGATAAAGTGTTGGGCTTAGAGGCAGGGGCAGATGATTATGTGACCAAACCCTTCAATACGCAGGAATTGCTCGCACGGATTAAAGCTTTGCTGCGCCGCCATCATGCGGAATCTACTTAAAAGCGATTAAGGCATCCTTCAAGGGTTTGATAGCTCGGTTGGCTCAATCCATGACCAATGGCGCTAGGTTAGGATCACTTGCAACGGATACACCATTTATCCCAGCCATGTTTGAGCCGATGAAACTTTTTGCCCAAGACTCCTTTACGAGCAGATGGTTAGCATCTCTTCGGTGGAATTCAATCCACACGAAGCTCTTGGCTACCTACCTGCTCCTGATCGTCTTAGGAACCTCGCTTATGTCTGGTTACATCCTATGGACGTTTTATGCCTTTTTCATGCAGTCTCGTCAGACTGATTTAGAAAACTGGGCAACAGCACTAAGCGAGAGCGTTGCAGATGCCCTCGAAGAAAAAGATACGCAACGGGTGCAGATCATTGTTCGGCGCTATGGGGCACCCGCCAATATCGCACTCCGTGTCTTTGATGCCCAAGGTTCGCTGCTAGCCACCTCTAACCCTCAAACAGATCGACAAATCACCAATTGGCTGCTGATACCTGGCATTTCAGAAGCACTACACGGTCATTCGGTGCAGGGCATTGCTAAAGGAGTTTTATCAACGGAGGATCGCCTCTATATTGCCAAACCGATGACTCGCAACGGTCAGCGGTTGGGGATATTACGCATCTCGATTACTTTAGAACAGTTTCAGAAACAGTTTGTAAGGGTGATCTGGACAATTTTAGCCGCCCTTGGCATTACCATTTTTCTCTGTACCTTGGTCAGCGATCGATTAGCCCGGAGTCTCTCTAAACCCATTGAGGTGATGCGAAACTTTGCGATTCGCGTGGGTAGAGGACAGTTTGATGACAAACTCCTGATTCGTCAAAGCAATGAACTAGACCAACTCGCAACGGAACTGAATCGTATGAGTGAACGGTTGAAATCATTGGACAACGAACGCAGAGCCTTCCTAGCGAATGTTTCCCATGAACTGCGGACCCCTGTGAGTAATGTTCAGGTCACCATTGATGCGCTGGAGCGTGGCGCTGTGGATGAGCTGGAGTTGCGCGATCGCTTCTTTCAAACCATCAAAGAGGAGACGAAGCGGCTTTCGGGCTTGATTCACGATTTGCTTGATTTAGGACGCTTAGAAGCGGGTGTCACGCTATTAGAAATCCAAGCCATTGCCTTAGAAAGTGTAATCAGCCGTGCGATTAGAGCAATGGAAGTTCGTATGCAGGCTAAAAACGTGACTGTAGAAGTTGATGTTGCTGACCTTCGGATTATGGGCGATTCGGAACGCTTATTACAGGCTTTTTTGAATCTCTTAGACAATGCGATTAAGTACTCTACCCCCAATGCTCGTATTTTCATTGCTGCCTCTGGCAACAAGCAACAGGCTCTGATTTCAATTCGAGACCAGGGAAGCGGCATTCCTGAAACCGATTTACCTCGCATTTTTGAACAGTTTTACACCACGAGCCGCTCTAGTAAGAATGGGGTTGGTCTGGGTCTAGCGATTGCCAGACGCATTATTGAAGCGCATGGAGGCAGTATTACAGCCAGTAGTAAACCCGGTCAAGGGGCTGTATTCACCCTTTCTCTACCCTTAGAATCATAAGTAGGGCTTGCTGAATAAGCCTAAAACCCTTACCTCAAAAGACTTTGACTCGCGTTCGGCGTTGACAACGTGTA
>NZ_JAUBSA010000140.1:0-6161 GCF_036702115.1 Microcoleus sp. LAD1_D5
GGCATTTAATTCGACTTTTTCATGATCCTTAGCCTGTAAAGCTTGTAGTATCGTTCCAAAAACTGTCCGGAGTATTGTAATACCAATTTAATGTGAAGTTGCACATATCTCGATCCCCCTCGCATCTCCCTGATAGTCGGGGGAAGAAAGATCGGACTCTTGTCCCCCCCCGGACGCGGGGGGCGCCAGGGTGATCGGATTCTACGGGGCCTCATAAAAAATTGGTATTAGCCGCATTCAGATCCATTGCTTTAATGAAACCATCTTTTCCGTCCATGTACCCTTGAATATTATCAGGGTATTTTTGGGCAAGTTTTCTCTTTAGTTCGCTGTATTGCTGCGCGTCTTCAGGATGGGAAATCATATAATCTCGAAACGCTAAATGGCGCTCTATCTGCGCTGAGTTCACTTCAAACCCGTGAACGTGGTGTGTTCTAATCCCTGCTTCATTACCCTTGCGAAAAAAACGACGGCCCGATATCCCAAACTCACCCATTGCTTCATAACCTAATGCCTCAAGTGCTGAACTCTGTACATCAACTTTAGTAATATCTTTAACCTCAACTAACATATCGATGATCGGCTTTGCATGAATTTGTGGAATGGCTGTGCTACCAATATGATGTATAGCAACCACATTGTCCCTAAGTGCAAGTGCAATCAGTTTCGACTCAGTTTCAAAGGCGCTGCGCCAATTTGGATCGTGCGGCACGACTTCTACTTTGAAAAAACCTACTTTTATTGACATGGCTGATAATTATTTGCTTTCTTTGTCATCTCATTGATTTACGATCGCATTTAACCGAAACAGATTTTATTAGGCCTCATTTTTTACGGGTTGCGCCCAAAGCTATTAAACATACGGACAACGGGGAGGAACTGACTGTTTGGGAGAGAAATTTCAAACCGCTCAATCACCTGATAGTCAAATTTTGTGTAAAATGGCTCTCCCGCTAGCGTTGCAATCATCTCAACTTCCTTAAATCCAGCACGCTCAGCAGCCAGTTCACATACTCGCATAATCTGACTTCCAATTCCTCGACGTGCCTATGCTGGATGAACAAAGAATGCACGAATCTTTGCCGAGTCGCTGTCTGGGTTGAGCAGGCTGTCTTCTGGATTATTTTTGCCTGAATCACCTCCATAAAGCGTTTTACGCTTACTCCAACCACCGCAACCAACAATTTGGTGATTGTTCTGAGCAACAAAGTATGTTTGGTCTTGAATCAGTTGACTGTCAACCCCAAAAACTATGCCCAGTGCGCCTTCAATCTGCTCTGAACTATAGTAGCCTGCTTGCAAAGCTCTAGCAGAATCAGGAATTAAAGTTGTCAGCTTAGGAATGTCTTCTAAGGAAGCTAATCGAATACAAAAATCCATTGAACCGATCGGCTAAACAAATCGCTCTCCCAGTTTGTCACATCCGTGAAAGCGGCAATGCAGCGATCGCCCGTTAGCGAAGCCCTCGAAGAGGATCGCCCACCCCCAGCTTTAAGCCAACACCCAAATATCGAACCCTCCCCCTTTCTTAAACTTTGTGGCAGGCTATGATTGACGGTTGGCAGCTTTTGAGAATCTAAATGCTAAACACAAATACAATTATTTCCAGCCTGCTGTTATTTATCCCAGTTTCCATCGCCGGACACTTTCTCGGCTGGGAATCTTCCACAATCTTCATCACCTCGGCTTTAGCCATCATCCCCCTAGCCGCCTGGATGGGGACAGCCACCGAAGAAATCGCCGTCGTCCTCGGTGCCAACTTGGGGGGTTTGCTGAACGCTACCTTCGGAAATGCCACCGAACTGATTATCGGCATCGTCGCCCTCAACGCCGGACTAATAGATGTTGTCAAGGCCAGCATCACCGGTTCAATTATGAGCAACCTGCTGCTGGTGATGGGATTTGCGATGCTGCTGGGCGGCTTGCGCTACAAAGAACAAGAATTTCAGCCGATAGTCGCCCGGTTGAACGCTTCCGCGATGAACTTAGCCGTGATTGCCATTTTGGTGCCGACGGCAGTTAATGCCACCTCTACGGGCATCCCTCCGGAAACTATGCAGAACCTCTCTAGCGCTGTTGCTATAGTCCTGATTGTCGTCTACGTGCTGACGCTGCTGTTTTCGATGAAAACCCACAGTTATCTGTACGATGCAGGGGTGGCAGAAATAGAAATGCTTGAAGAATTAGCCGAAAGTAACTTAGCACCAGACAGTCCTGACCACAAAGTCAATCTGCCGCTGTGGATTGGGGTGCTATTGGCCTGTACCCTGATGGTAGCTGTCGAGTCGGAACTGTTGGTGGGTACTCTGGAAGAAGCGACGGCGCGTTTGGGGCTGACATCATTGTTTACCGGGGTGATTTTAGTGCCGATTATTGGCAATGCGGCTGAACATACGACGGCGGTGACAGTGGCGATGAAAAATAAAATGGATTTGTCGGTTTCTGTGGCCGTGGGTTCCAGTTTGCAAATTGCTTTGTTTGTTGCCCCGGTGTTGGTTTTGGCAGGTTTTGTCTTGGGCAAACCGATGGACTTGAACTTCAACCCGTTTGAACTTGTAGCGGTTGCGGTGTCGGTGCTGATCGCCAATTCTATCAGTTCTGACGGCAACTCTAACTGGCTAGAAGGTACTTTGCTGTTGGCCGCTTATACGGTTTTGGCACTGGCGTTCTACTTCCATCCGGTAATTGAGGGACTTGTTTAAAAGGCTTTCTTCTGCTGAAGGAAGAGGGAAGAGGGAATCAGGAAGAAGGCAGATTTTTTCACTTTCTCTCTCCCCCACTCCCCTACTCTCACTTCTTTCTTCGAGAGTGGTGGTTGCGATCGTACAATTGAAATGTGGCTGCTCTCTAGTTATTAGTTCTGGTCTGTTTGTACATTATGTGCTCTCATCAGGGATTGGTGACCTCGATCGGCTGTGACAAACAACAACACCTTTGGCCTCAACCCGATCATTAGATCGCAGTGCCCCCGGTTATACAAAAACACGGGATTCTGAAGTCAAGCGAGACTAAAGCCTCCCTTGACTTCAGAGACGCTGCAAGATTTCAATCAAGGGTGCTCATGAGTCTTTTACTAGGTGTGCTACGATCGTCATAAGTTGAAAATTGAGTTGGACTAAATAGCCAAAAAGTTCACCAAAGTTAGTCATACTTAACTTGACTGATTAACATTCTGGGCGGTATGATTAAATCAATGCCGAAAAAAAGGCTTAATTATCTGGGAGAGTCAACCGAGCATGCAAGTCAAAAATGACCAGCCTGTCACAAGGTCGAACGGGAGTCCGCGTTTCGTTAAATTGGTTGAAAATAGTGGATGACTCATGGCTAAAAGCTTCAACTAAAATTAATTCAATTAGGGTGGGCTACATCCGAATTAACGCCTGTGGACAAGAAAGAGCCGACTCCCTTGGGTGAAGCAGGAAACAGACCCTTCAGGAGTAATTCTGATTGAATGGTGAGGCTTAAATAAGTTTAGCCAAGTTATCTGTAGCAGTAAACGACGGTCGATTTAAAACTGACCAGCCTATAAAAAGGTCGAACGGGATACCACGATTCGTTAAATTGGTTAAAAATAATGGTTAAACAATGGCTAAAAGCTTCCACAATAATAAATAGTTGTACAGATTTCAAAAATAGGGTGCTGCTCCACCCGAATTAACGCCTGTGGACAAGTAAGAGCCGACTCTCTTGGCAGAAGCAGGAATCAGACCCTCTAGAAAATACTTCTAGTTGAATGGTGAAACTTAGATAAGTTTAGCCAAGTTTTGTATAGCAGTGTCAAAGTAAAACTTGATAGAGCAACCTCAATCAGGGTTATGTGGCTTCTGTGAGTTATTGCCTCAATCCCAAATGCCCGAATCCCTCCGATCCAGCCAACTCTGGCAAATCCGCGTGTATCCACTGCGGGTCAGAACTTTTGTTGCAAGGTCGATATCGGCTAGTCGCGCCTCTCGGAGGCGGTGGCTTTGGTAGAACATTTGAAGTGGACGACAACGGCGCCCGAAGAGTGCTCAAAGTCCTGCTCAAAGAACATCCCAAAGCTGTAGAACTGTTTAAGCAAGAAGCCGACGTATTGGTCAGGCTAAGACATCCAGGTATTCCAAAAGTCGATCGCGACGGTTATTTTACATTTACGCCAGCTCACAGCACAGAGTCTTTTCACTGTCTGGTGATGGAGAAAATTGCTGGGGCCAATTTGCAAGACTGGCTGAAACATCGGGGCCGCCCCATCAGTCAAGAACAAGCTGTGAACTGGCTCAAACAACTGTCGGAAATTTTAGACCAAGTTCACCGCCTCAACTATTTCCATCGGGATATCAAGCCGCACAATATTATGTGCAAGCCAAACGGGCAGTTAGTGCTGATTGACTTCGGGACTGCTCGGGAAGTGTCGGCGACTTATTTCGCTAAGGTGGGCCAGGGGCAAAATGTGACTGGTATTGTTTCCCCCGGCTACACGCCGCCGGAACAAACTAATGGCAAGGCTGTTCCGCAGTCAGATTTTTTTGCTCTGGGGCGCACTTTTGTTTATTTGCTGACTGGGAAGCCGCCGACAGCGTTTCCAGAGAACCCGCGCACGGGCAGATTAATGTGGCGCAAAGGAGCTCCTCAGGTTTCCGACGCCGTGGCTAATGTGATCGATTACCTGATGGCGCCTTTTCCGGGAAATCGACCTCAAAGTCCGCAGATGGTTTTGCAGTGCTTGGAGGAAATTAATCTTGACGGCGCGGAAAGTCAGTTGCCGACTCAGTTGCCGACGACCGGGCAAACTAAACTTCGCGCAACTTCCGGGGCGTCTGAGGCGAAGAAGCAGACTTCTGTAAACAGGCTCAGACCTCTGAATTCGGGATTGAACAAGACCGGCAAAGAGGTTTTTGATTGGAAAAAGAAGTTGCTGGCGGGCACTGCTGTTTTGATGCTGGGTATTGGCGCGTCTCAAATTTACGGTTCGCTGCGTTACGGGGTGTTTCCGGCAAACCCGGTGTGGCTGCTTTCTACTTTACCTAGCACTCAGTTTTTGCAAAGAAGTTTGGATAATGTCGGGAGTGTAAATGCGCTCGCCCTGTCGCCTGACGGTCAAACTTTGGTGAGCGCAAGCTTTGGGACGATTAGAATTTGGAATGTGAGGACGGGACGCCTGGTGCGGACTCTCAATTCGGTGCATTCTAAAAAATCGGTCAAAACGCTGGCGGTGAGCCCGGACAGCTCGATTTTGGCCAGCGGCGGCGACGACAATAATGTGATTCTCTGGGATTTGAAGACGGGGCGGCGGACGCGGACGATTGCCGCTCACACAGCCGCCGTCAACGAGATCGCTTTTAGCAGGGACGGTCAAACTCTCGCTAGCGGCAGCGATGACAAAACTATTCGCTTGTGGAATGTCAGAACCGGCAGCAGGTTGCGGACTTTGAGCGGCCACGCCGGAGGAGTAAACACCATCGCTTTGAGCCGAGACGGTCAAACTCTCGCTAGCGGCAGCCAGGACAAGACTGTGCGTTTGTGGAATCTCGCCACCGGAGAAGTCAGAAGAATTATCACAGGTCACCGGGGCCCGGTTACTGCTGTGGCTTTTAGCCCGAACGGGCAAATTGTGGCTACTGCTAGCACCGACAATACGATCCGTTTGTCGAACGTGCAAGACGGGAAGCGCACCCGCACTTTTAAAGGGCATTCGAGCTGGGTGAGGACGATCGCCTTTAGCCCGGACAGCCGTACTTTGATCGGCGGGGGCGGAGATATTATAGTTTGGGATTTGAAGACAGGAAAAGAAAGAAGCACTCTTTCTGGTCACAGCCAGTTTGTGAGTTCGCTTGCTATTTCCAGAGATAGCAAGACTTTTGTGAGCGCCAGTCCCGATCGCACTATTAAGATTTGGCGAATGCCATAGTCCTAATATTTTAGATTTTAGATTTTACATTGAAGAGTCGAGGCGATCTAGAAATCCCATCCCGACTCCGACGTGGAAGTCTGGGCATTGCCCGCCCTACAACTGTTACTTGCCGCAATTGGCAAAAGTAGAAAACAGGTTAAATTCTGTAACCCTCCACGCTTGCCACGTCTGCGCCCCAGCAAAAAGACTGTACCTAGGGCTTGCTGAAAAAGTAAGAAAACAGCATTTAGAAAGATGAATGAACTCGCGAATCCCTTGATAATATAAGCTT
>NZ_JAUBSA010000141.1:0-5793 GCF_036702115.1 Microcoleus sp. LAD1_D5
TTAATAATTAAATGGGGTCGCAAAATCAAAAATAAGGGCAATGCTTGTATCACAGTTTAAATGTGCAACAGCTTATGGAGGAATTAAACCTAAAATATTTGCCGTCGGGGCGGGTTTCCCCTGAAATATTTGCGATAACTAACAGGATGAATAAACCCGGCCCTTCCTTCCGCCCCCCGCATTACCCGGATCTACCTTACACTAGGCAGAGTCCGCAATAGCTCATAGAGCAAAGAGTTGATAAAACCGAGGGCTATAGCACCCAGCAAAGCACTCCAAATTCCCCACCGCAAGCGAAATCCTTCGACTAGCCAAGCCGCCAATCCAAAGATAATCGCGTTAATAACAATTATCCACAAACCAAAAGTTACCAACACCAATGGAAAACCCAAAACCACAAAAAGCGGCCGCACCAAAGCATTCAGCAATCCAAAAACCGCCGCCGAAATCATCGCTTTTCCAAAAGTGTCAATGTCCACCCCGATGGGTAACTTGGAAATAATAAAAAAGCTCACCGAAGTTACCAGCCAAGCAATTGCCAGCGAAACGATATCCATGTGTTCATCTCCTTGAAAAAAAGCTAAACATTAAATAGGAACAACAGCACATCCCCTTCTTGTACAACATACTCTTTTCCTTCACTGCGAACTAAGCCTTTTTCCTTAGCCGCTTTCATCGTCCCCGTAGCAACCAAATCTTCATAAGCTACAGTTTCGGCCCGGATGAAACCCCGTTCAAAATCAGAGTGAATAACCCCCGCAGCTTGCGGTGCTAACATTCCCGCTATGATTGTCCAAGCGCGAGTTTCCTTGGGCCCGCTAGTAAAATAAGTCCGCAAACCCAATAATTCGTAAGTAGCTCGAATCAGAGATTTCAAGCCACCTTCTTTCACCCCCAGAGATTCTAGGAAATCCGTTCGTTCTTCCTCGGATAACTCCACCAATTCTGACTCAACTTGTGCCGAAACTATGACAACCTTAGCATTTTCTGCTTCGGCTACTTCCTGCACTTGTTTGACATAGCTATTTCCGGTTGCTAAATCGTCCTCAGACACGTTAGCAGCATAGATAATCGGCTTGTTGGTCAGTAGTTCCAAACCTTTAACTAATTCAGCTTCTTCATCTGTAAAATTGTACTGCCGCGCTGGTTTCCCGGCATTCAAAACCACGAGCAACTTTTCGAGCACGTCCACTTCAGCCTGGGCTTCCTTGTTGTTGCGGGCTTGTTTGCGAGTGCGATCGAGCCTGCGTTCAATTTGAGCTAAATCTGCTAAAATTAATTCGAGATTAATAATGTCAATATCTCGGATCGGATCGACAGAACCCGCAACGTGAATGATATCGTCATTCTCAAAACAGCGGACAACGTGGACGATCGCATCTACAGCCCGAATGTGAGACAAAAACTGATTTCCCAGTCCTTCCCCCTGACTCGCCCCCTTCACCAAACCCGCAATATCCACAAACTCAATCCGCGTCGGCACAGTTTGCGCGGAATTGGAAATATTGCTCAGCACCTTCAACCGTTCGTCTGGCACTGCCACGATACCCGTATTTGGCTCGATCGTACAGAAAGGAAAATTAGCAGCAGTCGCCTTGGCATTAGCAACCAGAGCATTAAACAAAGTAGATTTGCCAACATTAGGCAGTCCGACAATTCCGGCAGTAAGCATAGCTATTTAGAAACATATCACTGTTTCAAAATATCATAAGGAATAGCAATATATATGACTTGTGTGTTCTAACTTCCACTGCTAAGCTTGAATAAATATACAACTTGAGGTAGATGGCTCAATGGTTAACCAGTGGTTAAGCAAAGTAACGATGGCTGTGGGGCTGTCGCTGCCTCTGTTAGGGCTCACAGCAGCTAGCGTTTTCGCTCAGATCGTCAAAATTTCGGTGATTAACAACAGCGGCAAGACGATGACAGCCATCTATATGTCTCCTCCCGATAAGGAGGCGTGGGGAAAAAACGAGTTAGACGCCCCGATTGCCGATCGGGAAAAGGCAGATTTTGAGTGGGATCGAGCTGACTACGAGGGTTCGGATGCGGGCTGTGTTTTTGATGTCATGGCCGAATACGAGGACGGCAAATGGACTGCTTTGGGTGCTGTTGACCTGTGTAAAGAGACTGCGCTCAACTTCAAGTAATCGATAATCTACGCAAAAACCGAGTTTTTTCAAGTCTGATATTCATCAAAAAGATTGGGGACTTTGGAGAAAGCCGGTTTTTGCGATCGACCTCACAAACAATCTTAAATTTCGCGATCGACTAAAACATAATCTATACAGGTTCAGGGATTGTCTGAGGAATAGGTTCCGGCACTGTCTGAGGAATTGGAGAGGGTACAGTTTCCGGCACCGGTTCGGGAATTGGCTGGGGAATTGGCGCAGGTACCGGCTCCGGTACTATCCCGGGAATCGGTTCGGGAACGGGGCCCGGCACTGGTGGCGATGCGGGTATAGTTGGCAGCCCCGGTTCGGTACTGGGAATCTGGGGGCCTGGAAACGGACTAGGGTTGGGAAAAATCACGGCAATTCTATCAATAACTAGATATAAACATCGTATATAAAAAGCTCACAATACGACATCTATCTAAATAGTGAAAATTTATTAAAGTTGATATTTGGTACGATTTTTGATCGGCTTTTTGGAGTATATGACAGCAACCGGGTTGATTTGTATTTGATTTTTTATGCTGACGGGAAGCAATTTGGTCACAGCCCCCCGGTACAGGCCGTGAACCCTTGAAAAAAGCGTAGCCTACTCATCACCGGCGATCGCTACAGCCCGTGGGAGCAATTCTAAAATCTAAAATCTAAAATCGCGCAATCGATCGCCCTCCGAAAAGCCTTGCCAGCCTGTGGTTTTGCACGACACCCAGCCAAAAGTACAGGTTATTCCCTCAATTAAGAGTCAGCTTCATGGCAGGTCTTTTGTATGGGATCAAAACTCAACTACAGGCTAGCACATTCCTTGGGTGTATCACCTTACAGTGGGTTTACAGAGGGAATCGCAAGCAGAAATAGTCTACAAGCTTGTTGGTTACTTTCCAATTTGAACAACCTACTCAGTTGAGGCAATTTATGTCTTGTACAGTTGGCCGAGCGTACATAGTAGAGGCTGGAAATACGCCTTATAACATCGCTCAAGAACAATTAGGTGATGGTAATCTTTGGCGTGAAATTAAAAAACCAGATGGCAGCTCATTGACAGACAATGATGCTAGCAATTTGCAAGCAGGTCAGAAACTCTGCATTCCTAACGGGTCTGTCACTTTACCAGGAGGTAATGGTTTCCCAAGTATTATACCTTCTGAAACTTATGAAGCCATGTTTCCCAACCGTAACGCTTTGTACGCTTACGACAGTCTGGTGACGGCAACTCAGAAGTACCCCCTGTTTTGCCATGAGGGTTCAGATGAGCAACGCAAACAGGAGGCAGCCGCGTTCCTAACAAATATTGCCCATGAGACGACGGGAGGTTGGGACGCTGCCCCTGGTGGACGTTTTGCTTGGGGTCTACACTTTATTGAAGAGCAAAATCCCACAAGTCAATACTGTGACGCATCGAATACCACCTATCCTTGTGCGTCTGGTCGCTCCTATCACGGTCGAGGTCCAATACAACTGTCGTGGAACTACAATTACGGTCAAGTCGGTCAAGCTTTGGGCGCGGATTTGCTTAATAACCCTGACTTAGTTAAGACGGATGGAGTTATTGCTTTCCAAACTGCTTTGTGGTTCTGGATGACCCCGCAAGCACCTAAACCTTCTTGTCACGCAGTAATGACTGGCGGTTGGACACCTTCTCCTGACGATGCCAGTAAGGGACGTGCGCCTGGGTTTGGTATGACTATCAATATTATCAATGGCGGTCTTGAATGTAGTATTCCTACTAATGACAAGGTTAACGACAGGGTAGGTTTCTACAAGCGTTTTACCGAGATGTTGGGTGTCAGCATGGGTGATAGCATCTTTTGCGAAAACATGGCGCACTACTAAGAATTCTGTTGCTCTCAAAAAGTTTTTAGCAAGTGTTCTGGACGGGCTGCACAACTTATCTGGAACCCTTGTACAAAATACATCTGATCGCAAGATGAAAATATCGTTATGTCTGATTTTTTGGTACAACCCTTAGTTCTTCGCAACTCAGGTAAGACCAAACCCTTCAACAAAAACTAGCAAAAGGAGTTGAAACATGGAAACGCAAACGTTATACAACTTGATCCATCAATATCGCGCCGCGAATGGGATGCAAGAAATAATTCCACGATCGCCATCGCTCGATTATGTGGCTCAAACCCACGTAGAAGACTTGGATAGCTTTGCTACTGAGACTACACATAGCTGGAGCAACTGTGCTTACGATCCCAATAATGAGGAAGGTCAAAAATGTATGTGGGATGCTCCCAAGCGGTTAACCTCTTATCAGGGTAACGGTTATGAAATTGCTACGGGTCGTCTAGGTGGAAATATAACACCTGAAGCAGCACTTGAATCATGGAAAAATAGTCCCGCTCACAACAGTGTAATTCTCAACCAGGGTATTTGGACTCAACCCTGGAATGCAATGGGTGTTGGCATCTATAAAGGCTATGCAACAGTGTGGTTTGGACACGAATCCGATCCTGCTGGCTAAATATTACTTTTTCACAATTCGCTTGTTTAAACAATCTCATTCCACTGTCAGGGTATGAGGTTAGTTGAGGAGCGATTGCGAGTAGAATCTGATACTTCGTTTGTTTCACAGAACAAAACACAATGAAAAAATAACTTGGTTTAATTTGTATACATGGAATTTTTGCTACTAGCATTTTTGTGTTAGCGACCATTCCTGCTTTCGCCTACTGTGTTTTTAACAGAACAGACTTCAATATTGAAGGAGAAGACACAACAAGCCGTTCATTTTTAAATACGTTCAAGAAATGGAGTGGAACAATTCCCAAAGGAGGACAAGACTGCTGCCCTGGAGGTAATAGTGAATGCATAGATCCAGAGTTAGAAATTAAAGTTAGAGTACCAGACCGAGCTGAAACTCTAACTTGTAAAGAAAACATTGGTACTCGTGATTCGCTTGTTGTGCGAACATTCTCTGAAAATGGACAAACAAGATTAGTGTGTGAAAAAAAGGGGAAACATTGATTTGTTCAGTTGGCGGAATCTTTTCTAGTATTTAGTCTGTCATGGCTTGTGCGGTTGGCAGCTCATAGATAGTAACAGATTTACGCTTGACTCTATAAATCGATCGTTGCAGAAAACTCACAAAGTAAGTAGAGATAAATATCGAAGTCAGGAGATAACCACTATGCCTTTGGAATTGGGTGCAAGTTTGAACATTGATGTGGATGTGCTTGGGATTGGTCAAGCAATTGCATCTGGTGTTAGCGCTAATCAAAACCGAGAGGGATTTGTAAAAAATCTAATGGAGACCGCCTTCTATTCTGCTAAAGAGCAGTACAACGTGATGGTTTTCAATTTGAGCCAAGATTACGAGGATCGATTCAACGGCGTTCAGCTCTATGGCTCTGCTAATTATGACAGCGTTGTTTACGGAATCTGGGTTTTTGAAGATGGTGAGTTCGCTAACAAAGGTGATGGTGGATACATCAATTGGGCTTTTAGAGGTTGGTTTGATAGAGATGGCAGTCATGTCAAATTTAGAAAACCTTGACTTAATAAGCGAGGCGATCGCACTCAAGAGATCGACGCTTGACTAGACCTCTTGCAAAAAAAATCTATGCTATAATAGAAGGTTTTCAATTTAATCCCCCTAGAGCTAACTCATAATTAT
>NZ_JAUBSA010000142.1:0-5643 GCF_036702115.1 Microcoleus sp. LAD1_D5
TCTGCAAGCTATGACAACACCATCAAACTGTGGCACCTGCAAAGCCAAAAACCCATCGCTACCCTCACCGGGCATAGGAGTTCGGTCTATAGCGTCGCCTTTAGTCCAGATAGCTTGACTTTGGCTTCTGCAAGCTATGACAACACCATCAAACTGTGGCACCTGCAAAGCCAAAAACCCATCGCTACCCTCACCGGGCATAGCAGTTCGGTCTTGAGCATCGCCTTTAGTCCAGATGGCTTGACTTTGGCTTCTGCAAGCTTTGACAAGACCATCAAACTGTGGCACCTGCAAAGCCAAAAACCCATCGCTACCCTCACCGGGCATAGCAGTTCGGTCTTGAGCATCGCCTTTAGTCCAGATGGCAAGACATTGGCTTCTGCAAGCTTTGACAAGACCATCAAACTGTGGATTTGGGATGTTGATAAACTAATGGCATTAGGTTGCAATTGGAGCGGCGATTACCTCAGAACCAATCCGAAAGCAACAGAAGAGGATAAACAGATGTGTGCTGATTACCTCAGCCAAGAGTCAATCAAATAGGATTTAGGCAAAAACACCCAGCCAGCCAGATGCACGTCCTACATTTTTTTACCACTACTTCCACTTTTTCCGTTGTCCATTCCTCACTCGCATCAGTCACAACCCCAATATTTCGCTGCGGCGAATCTTCATCCACAACCGCCACCAGCATCGCATTATTAAATCTTGCTATTTAATTTTCACTTTTGTAGTTAATCGAGATTTGGGGAGTTCAAAAGGCGGTAAGTGCTAACTCTGAGGGATATTACACTGATGTCCCTTTGAATATAAAACATAAAACTCCTGGAGTGCGGACATTTGTTCTCTCAATCTAGATATCTCTACATCCCAGGGAGGGAGTAGTTTCTCAAGGTGGCGAACCTCACTAAACCACAGTCGTAACTCTGGTTTGAGAGTTGCATAGAGCGTTTCGGGGCACGACAGTAATATTGCTGTTATTATCTCTGCTACGAATAGCTGTTGCGGCCACTTCCCTACAACAGACATTGCATCCCAGTCATCGCTTGACAAGCATTGGTGAACAATATCAAACAGTGGATTTAACTCAATAGCTGCCCGTAATTTCTCAAGTGTCTCTGGCGTCTCTGACGAGGTATGCAGCATGGTTGTGAATTCAACAGGCCAATGGTGCAGGATGGTACTGACAAATGAAGCAATTGAATCAGGTTGCTCTTTTCTCAGAATGTCTGGGAGTATTTCTGCAAAGTAAGCAGCAACACTACGCCACTGATGTAAATCACAAGCAACATGAAAAAAGGTTTCTGGCAACCTTTCACTCTTCTGCAATAAAATATAACCTCGACATTGATTAGTGATGGGATCTACAGGTTCAAATGCTTGCCATAACAAAGGCAGAGAAACCCAGTGAGGCGGATATTTGAAACGGGCAACATCCAGCAGAAGAACTAGATCCCGCTTTGGATGATAGCCACCAATTGGTGAAAAGTGACCATCACCCGTTTGTCCCAATACCTTTCGGCTATAGGAAACAACTAGATGAATATCATCTGACGCCGTAGTCACCTCCTCAACTGCTTGCCGAAAGTTTTCCAAGCTGCTTTGGTGGTAACGGTTAGGTTTTACAACAGCACCGTTGCAACGTGCTATACAGACAAACTCATCAAAGGTGATACCGTTTTCTTTAATGACTGAAAGAGGTAAGCAACAGTCTAAAAATTCCTCTCCATACCATCTCCACACCCCTTTCCAAATGCGACCCGGATCGATGGATAAAGCATTAAGAACAACAACTAAACTACCCAATCCACAAAAAGCGGGTTCTGCTTGAGTATGAAACTGTTCCGCTAGAGCAAAATACCCTTCCATACCTCCCAATGCCAACGCTTCTCGAAATATTTGCTTTCCCTCTACGGAGGAAAAGGCAATAGCAGAATCGGGGAGTGAACGACGATAAAACCCTTGAGCAGACATTAAGTGTTTTAACCCTTATTGCTTATGGTGCTAATAAATATTATGCAATATCGTCCCATTGATAATGATGAATGCACTTATTAACTATTTTTTTCAATTTTAGCAATAAAACGCTGGGAAGGTTTGACTTTCGGGGTGCAAATTTAAAAAACGTGATTATTTGCGAGGGACGGCTAGGCATCAATGTGATGAAATAATTCGGCAATTTGCCACAGATTGAGCGTTATGCAGCTCGGATAAATCTCACATCTTGCACCCTTCTCAAGAACAGGCAAGATGCCTGTTCCACAAAGAGTGAATTTTCTTGTGGAACAGGCATCTTGCCTGTTCATAAAAAGCTTATTGAGAATGGTGCAATATCTCAGACAAATCAAACTTTTATGAATAGCCTTAATCACGCGAGGTTTTAGAAGAGTCGGCTCAAGAGTTGTAATAGTTGCAATTAATCAAATTTAAGCAGGTGATTTGGATTGGCACTGAGGGGTCGGTGTTCAGGGGATTGATATTGAGGTGGCTGATAACGATATGGGAATTAGCAAATATCTCACAGCGCCACTTTCTGCTCCCTTGTTGGTTGGCATGACCAGCCATTTCGTCAAAAATTACTATCAGTTATCGGATGTTTTTATAGCAGCACAAAGGAGAGCTGCGTCACAGTTAATTGATCGTGTTTACCGTTGGGTGGGGGCGGGTTTTTGAAATGGTTTGTTTTAGCCTGAGATTGTTGGTGAACCCGCCCCTACAGTGAATGCAAAATATGTGAAAAATGTAAAACTTTGTATATGAACTGACCCAACTTCAGGAAAATAGACGATAGTTGATGTTCAAGAGATTTCAAGCGTTCGCGAAAACAATTTTTAATCAGGTAATAAAATGGTAGTAGCAGCACCTGTTCAATCCGGCAGTCAGTCGATTTTTCAAACTCGCTACGACAACTTTATCGGCGGCAAGTGGGTGCCACCGGTGAAAGGGAAATACTCGGAAAACCTGTCTCCAATTACAGGAAAATCAATTTGTCAAATCCCCCGATCGACCGCCGAGGATGTAGAATTGGCACTGGATGCTGCCCACGCCGCGAAAGACAAGTGGGGTAAGACTTCTCCAGCAGACAGGGCGCGGGTTTTACACAAAATAGCCGATCGCATCGAAGAAAATCTCGATCGCCTCGCCATCGCCGAAACCTGGGACAACGGTAAACCAATTCGCGAAACCCGCCTCGCAGACATACCACTGGCGATCGACCATTTCCGCTACTTCGCAAGCTGCATCCGAACTCAAGAAGGCTCGATCGGCGAACTCGACGGAACCACAGTCGCCTACCACTTCCACGAACCCCTAGGCGTGATCGGACAAATCATCCCCTGGAACTTCCCGATATTAATGGCCGCCTGGAAACTCGCCCCAGCCCTCGCCGCCGGAAACTGCGTCGTCCTCAAACCAGCAGGCCCCACCCCCGCCTCAATCTTGGTACTGATTGAAATCATCGCCGACTTAGTACCAGACGGCGTTATCAACGTCATTAACGGGCCCGGCGCCGAAATCGGCAAAACCCTCGCCACCAGTCCCCGGATTGCCAAAGTCGCCTTCACCGGCGAAACCACCACCGGCAGGCTAATCATGCAATACGCCTCCCAAAACGTCATCCCAGTCACCCTAGAATTAGGCGGCAAATCCCCCAACATTTTCTTTGAAGATATCTGCGCCCAAGATGATGAATTCCTCGACAAAGCAGTCGAAGGATTAGTCATGTTTGCCTTCAATCAAGGCGAAGTGTGCACCTGTCCCTCCCGCGCCTTAATTCAGGAGTCAATCTACGATCGATTCATGGAAAGGGCGATCGATCGCATCCGCCAAATCAAACAAGACAACCCCTTAGATCCGACAACCGCCCTCGGCGCGCAAGTCTCCATCAACCAGATGGAAAAAATCGCCGAATACGTCAAAATCGGTCACGCCGAAGGCGCAGAATGCCTGATTGGTGGCGAAAGAAACATCTTATCCGGCGACTTGCAAGACGGCTATTATTTCCAGCCAACAGTCTTCAAAGGAAACAACAAAATGCGAATTTTCCAAGAAGAAATCTTCGGCCCAGTATTAGCAGTCACCACCTTCAAAGACGAAGCCGAAGCATTAGAAATTGCCAACGATACTCTCTACGGTTTAGGTGCCGGAGTTTGGACTCGCGACATCAACACCGCCTACCGCATGGGCCGGGCCGTTCAAGCCGGTCGCGTGTGGACAAACTGCTATCACCTCTATCCAGCCCACGCAGCATTCGGTGGCTACAAATCATCTGGTATCGGTCGCGAAAATCACAAAATGATGTTAGATCACTACCAGCAAACTAAAAATTTGTTGGTCAGCTACAGCCCGAAAGCATTAGGTTTCTTCTAAGTCATATCAAATCCCGTACAACGGTAATTGATATAATTTATCTGCGTTAATCTGTGTTTATCTGCCCTCATCTGCGGTTAAAAAAAGAGAATTTGTTAAGCGCAGATGACAAGGGCTTGATGCTGATTCACGCAGATGAAGATAAAAGATATCTGAATAATTCCCATGAAGATCGAATGTGATATCATTAGTTCTCAGTGATGAGGAAGAGATAAGAGGAAAGAATAAAAAAATTTTCTTCTTCCTTGTTCCTTGTTCCTTGTTCCTTCTTCTCAAATGGAAACCATCGCAAAAGTCATCGCAACAGAAGCCGCCTTAAAATTAATTAACCATCTCAAAAATCAACACGGAGAATTGATGTTTCACCAATCCGGCGGCTGCTGCGACGGTAGTTCCCCCATGTGCTTTCCCGATGGCGAATTGATCGTCGGTGATGGTGACGTAATGCTGGGCGAAATAGGCGGTTGTCCCTTTTATATTGCAGCGCAGCAATACAAATATTGGCAGCACACGCAGTTAATTATAGATGTGGCATCGGGGCCAGGAGGCAGCGATTTTTCCCTGGAAGGGCCGGAGGGAGAGCGTTTTATTACTCGTTCTCGCTTATTTGTTAATGCTGATTAACTCTCTTTATCCTTAACTTGCCTCCAGTTTCTCTAAAAACATGAATTTGCTTAAGCCTGAAACCCGGTTTCTTTCATGGGAGCGAAAAAACCTATTTTTATTTAAGTTTTTATCTAAGTTTCTCGCGTGGGCTAACGACGACCAATTTTCTGACGAGGGCAAACGCATCTTATTTTTAGAATACTTGCTGGACAAAGGTTTCAGCCATTATTTGAGTTTGGTTGCCCAAAATTAAACCGCTGATAGCGTAAAGCTTTCAGGATTTAGAGGCGTTTGCCCTGATTTGCTGACTAATTTCACGGCTAGTGCGTTGATATTCGTGGACAATCGGTAATCTTTCAGGTTGAAAATTTGCCAGAGCTTCTGCAATATTAGCGCTAGACATGAGATGTCGTGATAAAGACAAACCATCTTCCCAACCTGAAGTCATACCTCTAGCGCGTGTCGGACTTTTCGCGTGAGCCGCGTCACCAATTAAGATAACACGGCCATCATATAGTTGAGGCAGGGGATCAATGTCATAGGAATAACGACAGACAATATTTTCCAAAGGGGTTGACTCAATCACATTTCGCAGGGTAAGAGCATCTCAATCATGCTTGACAAAAGCACTTGAGAATTTGCATCATATAGTCATTGTTCATCGCAGCC
>NZ_JAUBSA010000143.1:0-1152 GCF_036702115.1 Microcoleus sp. LAD1_D5
CTGTGATTTATTGCGTAAGCGTTGCTTGCCGTAGGCGTCGCATCCCTCTTTAAAAACTGTCCGGAGTATTGGTTTAAAGGAGTTTTAAGTAATGTCATAAAGTCCTGTTTCTTTGATACTTTACACAAAGTTAACAAATCTTCTGCATTGGGGATGCTTTACATCTGCCGTGCTTTGCTAACAGTCTGGTGGGCAATAGCGCTAATACTTTATTAGTGCTTAATTTCTATGGTTTTTGGCTCTTTCACAGTCATCCTACCAAAAATTATATTGGCGATCGTAAAGTTCCTGTAAAGTCTTTAATGTAAAAAAATCCGTATTCCTACGTATTGCTTTTTTTGTTTCTAATAATATAAAAACGAGGTGAAATTTGGATTAAAATCTGACACCTTGGCAAATATCACTAAAGCTTCTTCACAAATAAATGCAATACTTCCCTGCTTCGTTGAAACACTAAACAAGCAGTCTTGAAAGTTTACCTTTTGAGGAAAATTTCAGGTGGCTCGAAATGCTCAAAAACGCACCGGAGAAAACATAAAAACATAATAAGGCGATCGCTTCTCAACAACTGATTTAACCAACTATTTTTCAGGGGTACAAATGGCTGAACTTAACATCTGGGCATTGGCTGACGGCAAAACCTACACAGGTAGTGTTGGCGCTACAAATATCTACGACCTGTACAAATTTAACATCAACAGTCCGGGAAGTTTCCAATTTTCGATCGACGGTTTGAGCGGGAATGCCGACGTATTTCTGTTAAACTCTAGTGGTGCAACACTTTACAGTTCCACCAACGCGGGAACCGATGCAGAAACAATTAGTGTTGACAGCTTACTAGCCGGAGACTATACAGTCAAAGTTTTGCAAATCACTGGCGACATCAAATATACGCTGAATTTAGCACCAACTAGCACTCAAAAAGCCTCCGACGCAGACACCCTCACAGGTGCAACATCAGATTCTCCACTTCCCTCAAACAGCGCCGCAACTTCGGAAAAACCCACTGCAAACAAAGATGTAATTACAGGAACTCCTGTAGATGAAAAGACTGTCACCGCAGAAACAACATCAACAACTACCGACAAACCAGTCACTACAGACTCCGCAACAACTCTCACATCTGAACCGGAAAAACCTGTAGCAACGACT
>NZ_JAUBSA010000143.1:1252-5416 GCF_036702115.1 Microcoleus sp. LAD1_D5
GAATCTGCCGCAGAAACATCAACAACTACCGACAAACCAGTCACTACAGACTCCGAAACAACTCTCACATCTGAACCGGAAAAACCTGTAGCAACGACTGAATCTGCCGCAGAAACATCAACAACTACCGACAAACCAGTCACTACAGACTCCGAAACAACTCTCACATCTGAACCAGAAAAACCTGTAGCAACGAGTGAATATGCGGCAGAAACAACATCAACAACTACCGACAAACCAGTCACTACAGACTCCGAAACAAGTCTCACATCTGAACCCAAAAAACCTGTAGCAACGAGTGAATATGCGGCAGAAACAACAACAACTACAGACAAACCAGTCACTACAGACTCCGAAACAGCTCTCACATCTGAACCAGAAAAACCTGTAGCAACGAGTGAATATGCGGCAGAAACAACAACAACTACAGACAAACCACTCACTACAGACTCCGAAACAACTCTCACATCTGAACCGGAAAAACCTGTAGCAACGAGTGAATATGCTAGCGAAAAACTGCCAAGTGAAGAGACTACATCTCCACCAGACAAACCACCAACCGATTCGGCAATTTCAACCGCCGAAAAACCCAGCGAAACTGCTGCCACAAACAATCCAAATAGCACAGCCGCCGCCAAAACAGATGCAGTTGCAGGCGAAACAGTTGCCACTCAAGAACCAAAAACAGGCGAAACTTTAGTTGCTATTTCCCCAGATGCCAGCCAGCCAGGGGACGAAACAAATACTGACACTAGCAACGGGGAAGAAACAGAGAAAGAGAATTCAACTACTACCGTAGCAACAACTGAAACCCAAAAAGAACCAGAACAGACTACGGACCAAAAGTTAATTTCTCCCTTTAGATCGGGGGTATTTACTACCGATCAAACTGGTCGAATCAGTATAGACTACACGTTTGATGGTGGGATGTTCCAAGGTGAGTTAGCTATTTTCAGTTTAGACGATTTAGACAAATTTGAACCAGGTTCGGAAGCATTCATTAAAGAAGTAGCGGCGCGTTCCTTAAGTAACTCTGTGAAAGGTCATGTAGTGATTAATGATGCTACAGAAGGTGCGCGGTTTTCCGGTTTGTTAGGAGAGAGTAATGCCAACGAAGGAGTCTACTTAGAAGTCAAGAGTTTTGCCGTAACTGCTGGGGGTAAATATGGGGTGATGTTGGTACCCAACGGTAGTGTAAAGTCTGTGTATGATAATCCGACTGTTGGCGGCGATCAACGTCCTTTATTTTCTATGGCAATGGCGAATCCTGTGGAGGGATTTCACTTTGGTCAAATTGCCGATGTCACGGGAGAAGGCAATACCTTTGTCATGGAGGATATGCGGTTAGATTCGGGGAGTGATAGGGATTATAACGATATCATTTTCCAAGTGCGGGGTGCGACTGGAAGAGCTGCCAAATTAGATGAGTTAATTGCTCCAGGTAAAGATTGGCGTGGTTCGGACTTAGGAAAAGAGGTGATTTCTTACATCACAAAGCCTGTTGATATTGACCCGATCGTCCCGACACCGACACCGGCACCAACGCCAACACCAACACCGATCGAGCCGCCTGTAGATATTGACCCGATCGTCCCGACACCGACACCAACACCGGCACCAACGCCAACACCAACACTGATCGAGCCGCCTGTTGATGTTGACCCGATCGTCCCGACGCCGACACCAGCGCCAACACCAACACCAGCACCGATCGAGCCGCCTGTTGATATTGACCCGATCGTCCCGACGCCGACACCAACACCGATCGAGCCGCCTGTTGATGTTGACCCGATCGTCCCGACGCCAACACCAACACCGATCGAGCCACCTGTTGATATTGACCCGATCGTCCCGACACCAACACCAACACCAGCGCCAACACCAGCGCCAACACCGATCGAGCCGCCTGTTGATGTTGACCCGATCGTCCCGACACCGACCCCAACACCAGCACCAACACCGATCGAGCCGCCTGTTGATGTCGATCCGATCGTCCCGACACCGACGCCAACACCAGCACCAACACCGATCGAGCCACCTGTTGATATTGAGCTGAGTGTCATAGAGGAAAAATTTGTCGATTTGTGGGTTACGGAAGATACCCAAATAAACAAGTCAGAAGATGATTCTCATATCTCAGATGTGGTGTCAGAAGATGAGGTCATTAATATTTGGGATATAAAACGGGAAATAGATCCTTCCTGGGAAGAATTGGGTTTAGTCGGTGCTTCACCATCGCCCTCTTCAAACCGCGCTCCAGTAGTCACTGCTTATAACCAAACGGTTAATCCGGGTGCGAGTATCAGTCCTAGTTTCTATGTGAGTGACCCCGATGGTAATAGCATTACCCAATATGTGTTCAACGACCAAAACACCAGCAGCACTAGCGGTTACTTCACTCTCAATGGTGTTAATACCAATTCACTATGAAGGTACACTAAATGTAGGCTAAAAGTAGAGGAGATGCAATATGGCCAACAAATTTAAGGTAGAAATCCAGGAAACGGTTGAGGAACTAGAGCATCGACTCAAACGGGCTATAACCGCAGTAAGTAAAGAAAAGTTACTGCTATTATACTGGATTGCCACCAAAAAAATCAAAACAAGAGAAGAATTAGCCACGATGCTGAAGCGAGACGAATCAACAATATATCGTTGGTTAAGAGCTTACAAACAAGGTGGAATTACCTCATTACTCACAGTTAAAAAAGCTCCCGGGAAGACTCCACATATACCACCCGAAGTTAGAGAAAAGTTAATCAAAAAACTGCAAGAACCAGAGGGGGAAACAAGTTATGGCAAATTACAGATATGGCTCGAAAAAGAATGCGGTATCAAAGTGAGCTATAAAGTCGTACATGACCTAGTTCATTATAAATTAAAATCTTACCTCTTGCGTCCCAAGACCCCAAAGCAATAAGGTGAACGAAGTTGCACAGACAAATTTCAAAAAAAAACTGTGGGAGATTATCAAAGTAATGATTAAATATTTCGGAACAGGACAGCCTGTAAGGATATGGTGTCAGGACGAGAGTAGATTTGGATTGATTACTATGCGCCGGGCAGGATGATTACATTGAAGGGGATAAAACCAGTAGGCAAAAAACAATAGAAGCGAGGAAACTTCTATGTTTATGGAGTTGTAGAGCCATCAACAGGTGAACAATATTATCAAGAATTTTCTCAGCTCAATCACAACTGCTTTCAAGAGTTTTTAAATGGATTTGCTCAAAAATACTCAGACTATTTCAATCTAATTATCATGGATAATGGTAGCTTTCATAAAGCTCTGTTATTAGACTGGCATGACCATGTAATGCCAATATATTTACCTGCCTATAGTCCTGAATTGAATCCGATTCAAAGATTGTGGCAACATACAAAAAAAGACCTCAATTGGGAAAATTATTCGAGTTTAGATAAACTCAAAGAACAGGTAGATATAATTATCAAATCTCTCACGAATGAAGAAGTTTTATCTCTCTGTGGTTGGGACTATATCGTTGAAGCTATATTAAGTGCAGGTTCATAGTGAATTGGTATGACGTTCATCAGACAAACGTTCAACCATCGCAGCTAATAGCTCAGATACAGACAACCAACGCCTTTCTTGCGCCTTCCAAACAACTAAAAACTGCTCGGTAGACAGAGTACACAAAGCTATCGTTTCGCCACAGCGATCGCTAAATTCTACCTCGTAATTTCCATCATCATAACAATCTACTATTGCCCCTCTAACACCCTGGTGCAAATTAGATTCAGGCAATGTTACTAACAATTCGACTACATCCAATAATTCTGGCACGATCGTCCTTACCTCCGAACGAATAGTGTTACCAGTCTCGCCCCATTACTACGCGGTTCTACGATCCAACCTGTACGGACAATCCCCTGCTGTCCCTGTGCGCCCACAATTTCCAAGTCTACAGTATCGCGCTGTCCGTGTTTGTCGTTTAGTCCTAAAACTGCTTCAGCATCAAGAGTTTTAGCTGAAATCTGTGCTAACACCAATTCATAGTTTTCTTGGCTAAATCATCAACGACGCTGAAATATTACAGCTTTATCGCTACCGACTGGATTATCTAAATTAACAATACTCCGGACAGTTTTTAAGCAGCCAAAGTACCATAAGACAAGACTGAAGAAAGATTAGGATGGTTTAAA
>NZ_JAUBSA010000144.1:0-5351 GCF_036702115.1 Microcoleus sp. LAD1_D5
GGCAGCAACGCCGATACAGTAGCGCTGGCGGGGCTGGTAGCGCCCTGGTTGTCTGTAGCGCTGTAGGTGAAATTTGCGGTGGTAAAGTTGGCTGTCGATTGGAAAAATAATTGGTTAATGTCAGCAGGTGTCAGAATTTGACCAGCGGTGACAATAGTGCCGCCCGTATCGGGATTGCCTAAAAATATCAGCCCTTCATTTGCTGGTGGGACGGTGTTGATGGTGAAGGATTCGATCGACCCGTCGGGGTCGGTTCCTCCGAGTCCTGCGATCGCCACAGTGCTGCTGGGGGCGATATCAAGATTGACCGGGGCTGCTTCTGGCGGTAGGTTTGGCAGTGGCAGCAACGCCGATACAGTAGCGCTGGCGGGGCTGGTAGCGCCCTGGTTGTCTGTAGCGCTGTAGGTGAAATTTGCGGTGGTAAAGTTGGCTGTCGATTGGAAAAATAATTGGTTAATGTCAGCAGGTGTCAGAATTTGACCAGCGGTGACAATAGTGCCACCAGTCTCGGGATTGCCTAAAAATATCAGCCCTTCACTTGCGGCTGGGACGGTGTTGATGGTGAAGGATGCGATCGAGCCGTCGGGGTCGGTTCCTCCGAGTCCTGCGATCGCCACAGCGCTGCTGGGGGCGATTTCGAGGTTGACGTTGTTAGCTATCGGCGGTTGGTTTGGCACCGGCAGCAACGCCGATACAGTAGCGCTGGCGGGGCTGGTAGCGCCCTGGTTGTCTGTAGCGCTGTAGGTGAAATTTGCTGTTGTAAAGTTAGCTGTCGATTGGAAAAATAATTGGTTAATGTCAGCAGGTGTCAGAATTTGACCGGCGGTGACAATCGTGCCGCCAGCATCGGGATTGCCTAAAAATATCAGCCCTTCACTTGCGGCTGGGACGGTGTTGATGGTGAAGGATGCGATCGAGCCGTCGGGGTCGGTTCCTCCGAGTCCTGCGATCGCCACAGCGCTGCTGGGGGCGATTTCGAGGTTGACGTTGTTAGCTATCGGCGGTTGGTTGGCGGGAGTCGGAGTCGGTGCGGGTGCGGGAGTCGGAGTCGGGGCAGAGGCGATGCTGGTGGTAACAGTTGCGCCGGGTTCGCTGCCGTTATTGTTGCCGGGATTCGGGTCATTCGTGTTTGAGGTACTTCTTGCCGTGTTGCTGACAGTGCCGGTCGCCGGGACTGGGAATCTGACAGTCCGGCTGACGGTCACGCCGTCAGCTAAGCTGGCAAGGGGCGGAAAGCTGACAATGCCTGTGGCTGGGTTGTAAATACCGCCGTTGGATGCTGTGACACCCGTTAAACCGGGAACGATGCTGTCTGTAACGGTGATGTTGGTGGCGGTAGTGGGCCCTCTGTTTTCGGTGAGAATTGTGTAGGTGACAGTCGAACCCGCGGCCGCAGTAGCGGGCCCGGTTTTGAGCGTCACTACATCGGCGCTATCGGTGATAGTGGTGGTGACTCTTGCCGACGGGCTGCTGCCGTTGTTGTTGTCGGGATTGGGGTCTGGACTCGTTGAGGTGCTGCTAGCAGTGTTGGCGACGGTGCCGCCGGTGGCGGGAACTGCAAAACTGACGGTTCTGTTGGTGCTGGCTGTGCTGGCTAGGGATGGGATCGCCGTCCAAGTTACAATACCTGTAGTTTGGTTATAAGTTCCGCCCTCAGAGACTGTGACTCCTGTTAAACCTGGAACGATGGTGTCGGCGATCGCCACATTGGCTGCCGGACTCGGCCCACTGTTAGCAGCCGTAATTGTGTAGGTGACAGTCGAACCCGCGATCGCAGTAGCGGGCCCGGTTTTGAGCGTCACTACATCGGCGCTATCGGTGATAGTGGTGGTGACTCTTGCTGACGGGCTGCTGCCGTTGTTGTTGTCGGGATTGGGGTCTGGACTCGTTGAGGTGCTGCTCGCAGTGTTGGCGATGGGGCCGCCGGTGGCGGGAACTGCGAAACTGACGGTTCTGTTGGTGCTGGCTGCGCTGGCTAGGGATGCGATCGCCGTCCAAGTCACAATACCTGTAGTTGCGTTGTAAGTTCCGCCCTCCGAGACGCTGACTCCTGTTAAACCCGGAACAATGCTATCGGTGATCGCCACATTGGTTGCCGGACTCGGCCCACTGTTGGTTGCCGTAATTGTGTAGGTGACGGTCGAACCCGCGGCCGCAGTAGCGGGCCCGGTTTTGACCGTCACTACATCGGCACTCTCGGTGATGCTGGTGGTGACTTGCGCTTCGGGGCTGCTGCCATTGTTGTTGTCGAGATTGGGGTCTGGACTCGTTGAGGTGCTGCTAGCAGTGTTGGCGATGGGGCCGCCGGTGGCGGGAACTGCGAAACTGACGGTTCTGTTGGTGCTGGCTGCGCTGGCTAGGGATGCGATCGCCGTCCAAGTCACAATACCTGTAGTTGCGTTGTAAGTTCCGCCCTCCGAGACGCTGACTCCTGTTAAACCCGGAACAATGGTGTCGGTGATCGCCACATTGGCTGCCGGACTCGGCCCACTGTTGGTTGCCGTAATTGTGTAGGTGACAGTCGAACCCGCGATCGCAGTAGCGGGTCCGGTTTTGACCGTCACTACATCGGCAATATCGTTCGTAATAGTGGTCGTGACTCGCGCCTCCGGGCTGCTGCCGCTGTTGTTACCGGGTACGGGATCGATCGTACTGCTGCTGCTGAATACACTGTTTGTAATAGGGCCGAGTGTAGTTGGGGCCGTAACAGTTACGGTGCGCGTGGTGGTAGCCCCAACAGGTAAAATCGGAATAGTTGGCCAGGTGACCAGTCTCGTTGTCGAATTGAAAGTGCCGCCGCCCTCGGCACTACTCAATACTGCCCCGACGGGCAATCTATCTTCAATCACCACGTTTTCGGCGTCGTTCGGGCCGTTATTTACTGTCGTAATTGTGTAAGTAATGCTGCTACCCGGTGCCGCTGCAGCCGGGCCTGTTTTCGTAGAGGCAACATCTGCTGTAGTAAGCGGCACGTCTATAGTTTGGATCGACAAAGTGCGAACGTCGTGAATATTTGTTGCGTCTCCCGTTGAACCAGCAAAACCAAATTTGAATGTTTCCGGTATTGGCCCGTTTAGCTCCTCTAAATTGGCAATGTCGATAATAGTCTCGCCCACATCTGTAAACGAACCATTATTGTTGATATCAAAGTTAACAGTGAGACGGTTTGGCGTTGCAGAAGTGGGGGGTTGCAAAATAATTTGAACTCTTCTTCTGGCTGCTTCGCGATTGCTAGTAATGGCGTTGATCGGCCCGTTGGGAGGCAGAGGATTTACGGTATCAGGAATATTATCTATTCCCTGTGGCACAAACGTAGAAGTTAAAAATTGATATTGCGTAACTTCGCTACCTCGAAGCGTTACCGAATCTGCTCTACGCCCCCCCGGAATTCCGCCTATGCGCCCTTGAGTTTCAGTTGAGAAATTTCCGAATTCATCTAATCCAATTCCTAAATAACCTCCCCGTAAACCGGGCTGATTTGTATCTGTATTTTGGGCGTAGCCGAGAGAACCTCCATAGCCTCCAGCTACTGTTGGCGTCACAGTACCGTCAATTAAAAAGAAACTTATGCCGTCCCCTGTCCGCCCTGCTAAATTATCACGTGCAGTGCCGTCGTAGGGAAATATATCGAAGACAATGTTAAGACCGCTGTTGACTGGAACCTGACTGTTATAGATGACAAAAGTAGATTGGTCAAAAGTTCTTGTAGTTAATCTCAACGCCCCGCTCCCTACCGGGTCTATGTTCAAACCCGGAAAACTCTCCGTTCCGGTTCCTGCTGTTAAAGCTGGAGCGTCTGACGTGCCAGTAACCCCAGAGATCCAAGGCCCGATTAGACGTGCGTCTTGAAAACTTTCGTCCACTAAACTAATGAGGACAGCGCTGTAAGTTGCCTGGGTTTTTGTTTCAAAGGCTATTGCAGTTTTTACTCGTCCTGCTGTAACATTTAATTGCCAGTTTCCTCCTAATTTGGAACTGCCAATTAGATTGTTGGAAGCCGCTATATTTGCGCCTGTTAATTCTCTCAGCTTCCGCACGAAAGCAATCCCGGATTGTCCAGCCCCAACCTTACACGCTAATAATAAAATATCGGCTTTTTCCGTCAAAGCATTGCGCCACTGTTGCAAATGCCGATGGTACTTTTGCAAGTTTTCATCCTTCAGTACAGTTGACCCCAGTTGCAGGGAAGCTTCATTGCCGTGAGCAACTATCTGAAGGCTGGCAATTAAGCTGCGTTTAGCTAGAATCTCGGTAATTTGTTCTACTCCGTCCCGCCTTCTATCGAGGACAATTATCTCTGTCCCTGGTTTGACTCCGCTGGCAAGATGCTGATAATTCTCTACCCTCGGATCAATGCAAACTAAATATTTTTTATGTTTGGTCTTAAAGCCCCGACTCGCTTTTGTTAAAGAGGAAATATCGATCGCCCGATCACCGACTAATTGCGTCCCCATCAAAGAAGCTTGTATGCAGTCTGTGTCGCGGCGATCGCAACTTGATTTTTGAATTGGGAAAAAGTAGTTGCACAATGATTTTTTCATGAGTTACATAGCTCCTTGACTTGTTAATTGTCAACCTTCACGGGTGATATTATTGTTAATTGCTAATGGGAAACTGCTAATTACTAATTTCTTGACTTCGCATAGTTAACAAGTTCTATTTACTTCGATTTTTTTTTTATCGACATCTTCCCAAAGTAGCAGTTCCCTGTATTTACCTAGGAAATCAGGTTTTTTTTTAGCCAAATCCGACTTGGCGGTAAATTATTTTAGGATAAAAAAAACAAACTTGATGTACAAAAATACCACTTAAAATGCGATATTTTTTTCCTAAAAGCAGTTGACAATCGTTGGTTCTTGTAGTATAAGCGGCTTAAGTGCTCTGACTTTTATTAGAACTTAAGTCCTTATCAAAAACCAATTTTATGGTAGTCACTCAGCCCAATCTCAGAGCATCTCTATTTCGGTAAAAAATGGTTATAAAATTTGTAAAAATCAACTCCTTCCTCTGACTTTTATCAGGAATAAATGACTCCTTAAAAACAAAATTTATGGTCTCGCTCAGTCGAGCATCCAATAATAATTAACGACATTAATGTTAGTTGATTTTAAAATATTTAAAGATTAAAAAACCCGGTTGGTTCAACAAACCGAGTTGGTATATTTTTATGAAAAAACCAGCGAGTTTATTGCCCTTTGGTCTTAACGAGAAAGAGTGAGAAAATCCACATGATTCAGAGTATTATCAGCGCCAAAAACCTGAGCCAAAACCTGCCCTGTCGCAGCAACTTGCAGCAGTGTGCCATGCGCCATCGAGTTAATTTGCAAAGCCTCAAAACTCAATCCGTCAGC
>NZ_JAUBSA010000145.1:2500-5251 GCF_036702115.1 Microcoleus sp. LAD1_D5
GTACCGTGAGGGAAAGGCGAAAAGAACCCCGGCGAGGGGAGTGAAATAGAACCTGAAACCGTGTGCGTACAAGCAGTGGGAGCCGACTTGTTCGGTGACTGCGTACCTTTTGTATAATGGGTCAGCGACTTATTGTCTGTAGCAAGCTTAACCGTATAGGGGAGGCGAAGGGAAACCGAGTCTGAATAGGGCGCATAGTTGCAGGCAATAGACCCGAAACCGGGTGATCTAGCCATGCCCAGGGTGAAGGTCGGGTAACACCGACTGGAGGCCCGAACCCACTCCTGTTGCAAAAGTAGGGGATGAGGTGTGGCTAGGAGTGAAAAGCTAATCGAACCCGGAGATAGCTGGTTCTCCTCGAAAGCTATTTAGGTAGCGCCTCGCACGAATCTTCTTGGGGGTAGAGCACTGTTATGGCTAGGGGGTCATTGTGACTTACCAAACCATGGCAAACTCCGAATACCAAGACAGACTATGCGGGAGACACACGGCGGGTGCTAACGTCCGTCGTGAAAAGGGAAACAACCCAGACCCACAGCTAAGGTCCCCAAATTACCGCTCAGTGGAAAACGATGTGGGAAGGCACAGACAGCCAGGAGGTTGGCTTAGAAGCAGCCATCCTTTAAAGAAAGCGTAATAGCTCACTGGTCGAGTCGGCCTGCGCGGAAGATTTAACGGGGCTAAGCGGTATACCGAAGCTTGGGGTGTACACCTTCGGGTGTACGCGGTAGAGGAGCGTTCCGTAAGCCGTTGAAGGTGGATTGGAAAGTCTGCTGGAGGTATCGGAAGTGCGAATGCTGACATAAGTAACGATAATGCGGGTGAAAAACCCGCACGCCGAAAGCCCAAGGTTTCCTTGCACAACGTTAATCGGTGCAGGGTGAGTCGGCCCCTAAGGCGAGACCGAAAGGTGTAGTCGATGGGAAGCTGGTTAATATTCCAGCACCTCGCGTGACTGCGATGGGGGGACGGAGAAGGTTAGGTGTACCGGGCGTTGGTTGTCCCGGGGAAAGGAGGTAGGCATGAGACGTAGGCAAATCCGCGTCTCTTTATGCCGAGCACCGAGACGAGTCCTATCGGACGAAGTCACTGATACCACGCTTCCAGGAAAAGCCTCTAAGCTTCAGGTCACGCAGACCGTACCGTAAACCGACACAGGTGGGCAGGATGAGAATTCTCAGGCGCTTGAGAGAACTTGGGTGAAGGAACTAGGCAACATGGCACCGTAACTTCGGGAGAAGGTGCGCCTTGATAGGTGGCTACATGCGTAGCTGAGCCTGTCAGGGCCGCAGAAACCAGGCCGCTGCGACTGTTTATCAAAAACACAGCACTCTGCAAACACGAAAGTGGACGTATAGGGTGTGACGCCTGCCCGGTGCCGGAAGGTTAATTGATGGGGTTAGCCGCAAGGCGAAGCTCTTGATCGAAGCCCCGGTAAACGGCGGCCGTAACTATAACGGTCCTAAGGTAGCGAAATTCCTTGTCGGGTAAGTTCCGACCTGCACGAATGGCGTAACGACAGCGGCGCTGTCTCCACCCAAGACTCAGTGAAATTGAAATCGCTGTGAAGATGCAGCGTTCCCGCGGCAAGACGGAAAGACCCCGTGAACCTTTACTATAGCTTTACATTGAACGTTGAGTTCGTCTGTGTAGGATAGGTGGGAGGCTATGAAGTGTGGTCGCTAGATCGCATGGAGCCATCCTTGAAATACCACCCTGATGTGCTTGACGTTCTAACCTGGGCCCGTTATCCGGGCCGGGGACCATGTATGGTGGGTAGTTTGACTGGGGCGGTCTCCTCCCAAAGAGTAACGGAGGAGCACGAAGGTACGCTCAGCGCGGTCGGACATCGCGCACTGTGTGCAAAGGCATAAGCGTGCTTGACTGCAAGATCGACGGATCAAGCAGGTACGAAAGTAGGTCTTAGTGATCCGGTGGTTCTGTATGGAAGGGCCATCGCTCAACGGATAAAAGGTACTCCGGGGATAACAGGCTGATACCGCCCAAGAGTTCATATCGACGGCGGTGTTTGGCACCTCGATGTCGGCTCATCACATCCTGGGGCTGTAGTCGGTCCCAAGGGTATGGCTGTTCGCCATTTAAAGTGGTACGCGAGCTGGGTTCAGAACGTCGTGAGACAGTTCGGTCCCTATCTGTCGTGGGCGTTGGAGATTTGAGAGGGGCTGCTCCTAGTACGAGAGGACCGGAGTGGACGACCCCCTGGTGTTCCGGTTGTCATGCCAATGGCATTGCCGGGTAGCTATGGTCGGAAACGATAACCGCTGAAAGCATCTAAGCGGGAAGCGTGCCTCAAGATGAGATCTCCCGGGACTTCAAGTCCCCTAAAGGAACCATCAAGACTAGGTGGTTGATAGGTCAGGTGTGTAAGCGCAGCAATGCGTTGAGCTAACTGATACTAATGATCCGTGAGGCTTGATCATATAACCTCAAGACGCCTTACCCTCGACAACACGTTGTCGATGCCAGTAACGCCAAAAAATGTTCGCTACGTCCCCCCTTTGAGAGCGTGTGCGCATAACTGCGTCCGTTGTTTGGACCCAGCCACTGCGACCCTCCACCCTCTCCCTGGCGACCATAGCGCTGTGGCACCACCCGATCCCATCCCGAACTCGGAAGTGAAACGCAGCTGCGCCAATGGTAGTGTGGCCTAAGCCATGCAAGAGTAGGTCATCGCCAGGGTTTTTATCCCTAAAACGCCGCCCCAAAAGGGCGGCGTTTTTCTTTGGCGCC
>NZ_JAUBSA010000146.1:0-5080 GCF_036702115.1 Microcoleus sp. LAD1_D5
AAACTTATATTGCCGAGGAGAACTCGAATTCACTCATCTTTCTAAATGCTGTTTTCTCACTTTTTCAGCAAGCCCTAGGCTAGGTAACACCATTGTTATGCAAAATAAATAATTTTTGAATTACACTGAAGATAGGTAGAATTGAGGAATTTATTTATGACAGTCGCAACTAGGCGCTTCACCCTGGAAGAATTTTTGAAACTGCCAGAAACTAAACCTGCTAGCGAATACATTGAGGGGGAAATTATCCAAAAACCTATGCCGAAAACTAAACATTCTCGTCTCCAGGGGCAATTCCTGCGTGTCATTAATGAAGTGGTAGAGGAACCCAAGATAGCTTACGCTTTTCCAGAGTTGCGGTGTACGTTTGGCGGTCGCTCGATTGTTCCAGATATTGCGGTACTATTGTGGGAACAGATTCAATTTGATGACAGCGGCGAACCAGTGGATGATGTGCGAATTGCGCCGTATTGGGCGATCGAAATCCTGTCGCCGCAACAAAGCTCAAATCGCGTAACTAGAAAAATTATTCACTGTCTTCAACATAATTGTCAGTTGGGGTGGCTAATCGATCCAGACGATCGATCGATTTTAGCGTTTTTGCCGAACCAACAACCGCAATTCTGCGAAGGTAGCCATGTCCTTCCCGTGCCCGAAATGATTCCTCTGAATATCACCGCCTAAAAGGTGTTTAGGTGGTTGAGAATGCAAGCATGAATCAGGGTGATCGTCTTTTTTGTACGAATTTAAAAAATCTCCCGGTTGGGTTTGTAGTGAGGACTTTAGTCATCATTTAAACTCAGGAATTAAGTCCTTACTACAAACCAAATTCCCTATTGCCGCCACCTGTCAAATTGGTCTTCGGAACAGCCATTAATAAATTGATTGTTCACCCAACCGTCAAGGATTGTCAAAGTTTCATTAGGAGGATTACCCGAAAATCTGGCCGCAATTTTCACCCAATTACCTTGTCTGCTGACAGCCCTAACTCCGTCTCCTCTTTTGAGTTTAGCTACAACCGCGTACTTATTGCCTGGGCCTTTGCGAATGTTAACAGCGCCACCTTCACCTGTAATAAACGAGCAATGAGTTTGCTTTTTTAAAGCTTCTGCTTTTGCGGGAGCAAGACTTTGCTGCTTGCCGAAAACAGGAAAGCTGTAAAGCGAGAAGCTAAAACTTGCAACGACGGCTGCAATAAAAAAGGCTTTTGATTGAGTAAAAATTAGCATTATTTCATTTCCTGGGATGGGCTGAACTGAAGTCCCGATTATAATTTTTTGAGAATGACTTCAGTTCTTACTACTAACTATTATTTGACCGAGGCAAACCATTCGGTAACACCTTGGGCGATCGCCTCAGCTAATTTCCTTTGTTCTGTCGGGTTCACAATCCATTCAAACTCTTCGGGATTGATCATAAATCCCAATTCCATTAAAACAGATGGAGTAACGGCAGGACGAGTCATGGCTAAGTTATTCCAGAATACACCATAGCTCGGACGGTTCAACTTGGCAACTAAATAATTGTGCAAAAACATTGCCAAACTGTGCGATTGCGGGTGAAACCAGAAAGCGCCGACGCCTTTAGTCTTAATGGCATCACCGTTATCCGGCAAAGCATTGTAGTGAATTGAAATTGCGATCGCAGGTTCTTCTTTTTGAATCATTTCCACCCTCGGCGGCAAATCCAAATCGACATCTTCTACCCGCGTCATTACCACATTCGCGCCCCGATTTACCAATTCCTGTTGCACCAATTTCGACACAGTTAAAGCTACTGTTTTTTCCCTAATTCCCACTGGACTCACCGCACCTCCATCCTCCGGCCCGCCGTGTCCCGGATCGATGAGAATCTTAATTCCAGACAGCGGTTTTGCTTGCGAATTCGGCATCATGCTTGTATTCGCCGGCGGGTGTTTTAAAGACAGCACTAAAGTTGTGCCGTCGTATCTCAGCTTATAGCCCCACTGCTGGGCAGATTTGAGATTAAAAGTGTATTGTACTTGCAGCGGCGATATTTGTTGCCATTCCAAACGCGAAATTACGGCGTCATCCTGGATGCGAATAATGTCAGTTTGAGCGGTAGTATTGTACAGAGTTAAAGTGAAAGTGCGTTCTCCTTCTTGCACAGTGACTGGGACGGGTATTTCTAAGGGAAATAACACCTCTGTCCAGCCGGAAACTTGACGCGAACTGGCGCTGCGAATAATCGATCGCGCAGGCACTGTATCCTTGACAATTCGCACTTCCGCTGCTTTAATCCAAGCACCGTAATCGAGTCTGAGCCATTCTCCTTCGCGCCCGATAATTGTTGCTCGCGTTCCCTTCGGCAGCGGTGTCATCCGAGAATAATCTGTACTCGCCCCGGTTCGGGCAACACCCGGTTCTGCCGTTACTTCTGCTACTTCTAAATCCGCCGGAGAGAGAATAGAAATTTTGCCAGTACCTTGTTGGCTGATAGTTCGATCGTTCATTGTTAGCTCAAACGATGGCACGCCTAAATCAACTGTTTCTCCCTTAGATGAGAGGGCATTATCAGGGGTTTTACCGCAGCCTTGATACTGTTCGCTGCCGCCTTTTTTGATCGGGGAATTTTCACCTAAAAGTACAGATTTGTTGTCGGGTAGTTCCACTTGCGATCGCGCTTTTAAAGGAATAGTAACGCCCGCCAATTTTACTGAAACTTGAGCATTGGCAGGTGCGATCGCCCCAAAGCAAATATATTCCCCCGGCAAACTCGCGACATCGACTTTTGGTGTCAGGGAATCTTTAGCAAAAGCCAATCCTACAGGGGCTTCCGGCTGATTGGACTCGCGCGTCACCTTAATTTTGACTTCCTGATTTTCGTGGCGCAAGGTAAAGACATTTTCGCCGAGTTGCAGCGGAAAAGTCGGGGCGAAATGACCGGCTGCGGTGCGCGAAATTTGGTTGCCATTTACCAAAACCTCACCCGTTGCCGGCGCTGTGCCGATAAAAAAGATGCGATCGGCTGTAGTTTTGTGGTTGGCGGGAGGATAAGCGACGAACAAAGGTTGAGCTGCCACAGCTACAGAGGCGATCGCCAGAATCATCCCAAACACAACTAATCCTAAAAATTTTCTCATTCTCAATCGCAACTAATTGACACTCTGTGGGTTATTTATACTAGAACTTGCCCTAAGAAACCGGATTTCTGAGGATTAGCCGTAAGTCTTATTTACTAGACACGGCTCATTCTATCAGGTTTGTAGTTGCAATTGAGCGATCGGCCCCATAAATTCCCGCGTCAAACCATTAAGTTTTAATTAATTCAGAGGTCGTTCTCCACAGTTGCTCCAACCGATTCGCCGGCATGGTCAAATACAAAACATCCCCCGCACTCAGACAACAATTCAGCAAATCCCAGCCGTGGAGAGTTTGACACTTAGTTTCCACATAAAGAGGCACAAAATCAGCAGACTTAGCAGCATCTTGAATGCGCTGGCCACAGAAAGGATGGTTTGGCGTAATCAATGTGGCCAAGCAAACCCACAGACTGTCAGCAGTCATTCCGTTCCCTAAAATTCTGCCTCCAATCGCCGCCGCCGCGAAAGCAGGAGCCGCCAATTCCGTCGGGTTCAAAACTCCTTCAAACTCAAAAACTTGCTGCACCATCAAAGCAAAATGTGGGTCTTGATTGCGGACAATAACCGATAGTTTGGGTGCCAATCCTTTAGCGCTCAAGGCAATTTCAACATTAAACATATCGCTGCTAGTTACCGCCAAAAGTGCTGCTGCTTGCTTAACATTAGCAGCTTCCAGAGTTGCGGGCAAACTGGCACTTCCCTGAATGAGCGGAATTTTCATTGAGCGAGCCGTGCTCAGAAATCGGCTGTTCGGATCTTGCTCGATCACCACAATATCGTAACCGTTAGTGTGCAGTTCTTTAGCAATTTGGAGACCCATTCCTCCGAGCCCGCAAATAATGTAATGATTGCGCTGCGGAACTCGCGCCACATCCCAATATTCGATAAAGCGAGTTCCCAATACATAATCGTTGAGCAGTGCGTAGCAGATGCCAATGATGCCGGCTCCAACTAACATCATGACAACTGTAAATAGTTTAATGCTTTCAGGAGCTTGTTCGGCCACTTTTTCATAGCCTCCGGCTCCCGTAATCATCCCTACTGAAAAATAAAGAGAATCGACAATTGAGATATGATTGTCAACACAAATATAGGTAGCAGTAGCAACAGCAATCATTGACAGCAGCGTCAGTACAACAATTACTGCTGCTTGGCTGTGCTGCTGAAATCTGTGCAGCTTAGTTAATGTTTTGAGCAGTTTTTGAGTTAAAGTTTTTTGGGGGCTGTGGATAGTCGGCTGAGTGGCAACAATTAGCCGATCGCCCTGCTGACACTGCCGATCGGCAAGCACCGCCGATACTAAATCAGTTTTGTTAGCCGCCGGCAGATAATAAATCAACATTCGCGATCGATCGTCCCACAAATCGCTGAGTTTTCGATTTTTCCAAGGATGTGTTTCATCGATATATTCTTCGTGAATCGGCCAAGTGCGATCGAACAAACGCAACTGTCCGATCGCCTGACTTCCGAGAGCCGCAAAAGCAAAAACCGGAGCAGCCAATGATGAAACGCTCATGGAAGCGTGATCGGGCAAAGTGTGGTCAATCCTGTCGCCCAAGCTAGTATTGAACAATCTGTTGATGATGCGAATCTGAGGATTAAGAATCCTCGCTTGCATCAAAATTGCCAAATTTACAGCATCATCGTCTCCTGCAATTACTAAAGTGTGAGCATTTTGAATGCCTGCCGCCAACAAGGTAGAAGCTGCTTGCAAATTGCCTACAACCACATCAGAAGTTTCGCCGCGAATTGGGCGATCGCTAATACCAACCACAATCGCTCCTTGCTGTCTCAACAAACAAAAAATCTTGTGTCCCGTGTGGCCCAACCCGCAAACAATGATTCGAGGTTTCATAAAAATTTATTTGCCAGCCAATTTCGGAGCTGTCCTTGTAGTTTTATACCATTTTTTTAAAGATGTGATAGACTTGTGTAAAAAGTAAAGGAGAGAATTACAATGTCTGGTCGTCCTCATAT
>NZ_JAUBSA010000147.1:0-5019 GCF_036702115.1 Microcoleus sp. LAD1_D5
TTTTGGCTGGCATTTTTGTAAAAATTGACTAAACTTAATTTTTATTATACCCTATTTAAAGGTACAACAGCTTATCAAAATGATGGAGTCAGAGGCTCTCTCGGCAGAGAGGAGTAAACGAATTAGAGTAATAGTACAGAATAATGGCCCCATACATCGATGTAATGAAGTCCAAAAATTATGGTCGAAGTGGGAAAATCAGGGTCTATATATCTTGTTTTTACCTAAATATTGCTCAGAAATGAATCCCATAGAATTGGAGTGGCAACACATCAAAAAAGATGAGCTAGCCGGACAAATGTTTGAAGATGAATTAGAGCTAGCTTATGCCGTAATTAATGGGGTAGAAGCTAGAGGAAAAAAGGAAACTACTCTACAAAACGCATTAAATTGAGAACAGATCGTCCTACTTAATATTTTGTTACATACTTAGGCAGTTTCCTGCCGACTTACTTAAAACTTTGTTGAAAAGTAAGGATTCAGGTCAAAAAAGACTTAAGTATCAAAAGCTGGTAAAATAAACGAATGAAAAAGCCCGCAGCCACCAGACAGAAAGAAAAAATCCAAATCGAGCAGTTGAGCCAAGCTGAACTGGTAGAACTGGTAATGGGGCTGCAAAAAATCATTGAAGAATTGCAAGAAAAACTAGCCATTGCTACGGGAAAAAGTCGAACCACCAGTCAAACTTCATCAAAACCTCCATCAACGGATCTACTCCAAAAACCAGAGAAACCAACAATCAAACCAGAAGCCGACCCAAAAAAGAAACCAGGCGGACAACCGGGTCATCAGGGGAAAACCCGCAAAGGGTTTGGACGAATAGACAGAACTGAAATTAGCTCACCCGACATCTGTCTCAATTGTGGCAGTAAAGAATTAAGTGAAGTAATTAACATCCACAGACAGCAAGTAGCAAGTCTAGTAGCAAAACCAATCGAGGTCGTTGAATATCAGACACAATCGTGTAAATGCCTAGAATGTGGTGCAGTAGTCACAGGAGAACCACCCCGCTTGAATAGTTCCAGGACAAGACTTGAGCGTTAATCTCCAAGCACTCTTAGTCTGGCTTGGCAATTATGGACATCTTTCCTACGCCAAGCTGACTGAATTTTTGTGGGAACTCGGCACGATAGAAGTGGGAGTGGGAACACTCCAAAAAACCAATCAACGAGTAGCAGCAGCAGTCAAGCCAGCGCTCAATGCACTGTGGAAATGGGCACCTCTTCAATCAAATGTTCATGTAGATGAAACCCCGTGGTGTGTCATGGGAGTCAAAGAATGGCTATGGACGGCTAGTGGAGAAGGATTCTGTTTATTTCATGCCGCAGATACCAGGGGGCGGGTGGAACTAGAAACCATGCTGGGTACAGAATTTGCTGGAGTCTTAAGCTCAGATGATTTCAGTGTTTATAATGGTGGCACAATCACAGCCCAACAGAAGTGTCTGGCTCATTTACGACGGCATTTCAAGAAAGTGCTGGACCTTCCTGGCAACAATAATGCAGAAGTCGCTCAAATATTTCTGTCATTAATTGATGAAGCTTTTATCGCCCATGAGTCCTGGCGAAAGACGAAGGATCAACTCACCTACGACTCGTGGGCTCAGGATTTCACAATACGATTGAATCAAACTTTGACCACTTGGTTGGGCAAAGTTGGTTATGCTGCAGGTTTGTTACTAAAATCCTTACGGGATAAGGCAGAACAATGGTGGTATTTTCTCAATGACCCCTCGGTTCCTCCTGATAATAATTTAGCAGAACGTTCCCTACGGCTAGCTGTCACGAAACGCAAAGTTTCTGGCGGCTCTCGTTCAATGAAACGATTTGAGGAAACGGCTGATCTGCTGAGTGTAATTCAAACCTGTCGTTTTCAAGCTCGTTCAGTAATGGCTTTTTTCCGTGAGGCTATTTCTGCCCATTCTTGTGACTTGGCTCGGCCTGAGCTTATTCCCTTCTTTCAGACCTGAATCCTTACGTTGAAAAGCTCAATGTTAACTTTTGGGAGAATCCAAAAGTATGTTTCTCCCGTTGACGGGTGTACAAAACCATATAACCATAGCCATTGATAGCGCCAATTTACGTTGGCTATGGGCTGCTCCCCATACCCTACCCAGACTCGCCGAATTATTGGCTTTAATCCCAGACGATGCTCATCCATTCCCCACACTTCTACTGCTGCTAATGGATGCTGCTGTTGAATTCGTTTAGCTTGCGCTCGCAGTTTTTTTTCCAAGCTTCTTGGACTTCAAGGTCAGCAAGGTCGTGTTCCGGTCTGGGTATTCGTAAGCGAAACTCCAACGAACGTAGATAGTCCCAACCCCTTTGTACGCTGACTGGACGCTAAGCGTAAATTACTCATCCACTCAGCAACTTTACGACTGTTCCATAATCCTCCATCAGCAGTTGGAGTTCGTAAAGTTTGCAAAAGTTGTGCTTGTTCCACAACAGAGAGTAAAGGTTGAGGACCCGGATGTTGATGACGTTTGTCTTTCAACCCATTAGCACCTAATTGATTGTAACGACGGACTAAGGAATGAAAATTTAATAACTTCACTCTCTACTCAATTGTCGGAACAGCACGGTAATTCCATTTTGGCAAATATTCATCAAAAATAATTTTCATTGTCTCCTTAAATCCCTCAGCTACTTTTCGACCAGTTTTATAAACTTTATCTAGTACATTTACTACCACAGAAAGTCCAGTTTTTGTGTGGTTTTTTTCCATGAGTTCTTTGACTAACTCAATGCTGGTAAAAATCACTCCTTGACAAGCTCTCGTTACATGAGGAAATAAGCGAGGCCCAATTGGATTGTACTTGGATGTATAGGGAGGATAATGTGCTATTCTAATTTCTATATTTAGCTCATTAACTAATTCTTGTAAGTCCGATTTAAAGATATAATGATTGGAATTCTTACTACCACCTCCATCACATTTAATCAAAATTGAATGGGCTTGAGGGTAGAGAGAGATTCCGTAATTTGTCCACCATGATTTAATTGCTTCACAAGCAAATTCACTCGTATCTTTACTAATACCTAGGGTTAGATACCCTCGGTTATTTTGCACATCATAAATTCCATGAGGCACTATTTTTCCATCACCCAAACTGAAAAAGTCATGGTCAAGTGTGGTAACGGTTTCGGTAGTATACAGAGTTCCTGAGCGATATAAATTTCCAATAAATTCCTTTTTTTTGGTATCCATACTAATGATAGAATTTCCCTGTAACTCATACTCTTCAGTGATTCTGGCAAGATTTTTAAATTGTTCGTTACGATTATTTGTTATTCCTGTTGTTTGTTTTTTTGAGCTTGAAGTTATTACATATCCGTGCTTTTTTAATAATTTTTGAACAACCGTTACGCTGACTGTTATGCCATGAAATTTCAGACCTTCAACTATTTCTTGTTGAGTGAGATTAGTCCATTTAATTTTCTCATCCATTGGGCTGCCTGCTGTATAAATTTTTAAGACTTCTAAAAAAGTTTCATTCAAGCCAGGTATGAGAGACTCGCTAGTTTTTCTTCCTCCTCCTTTTCGACGAATTCTGTGTTGATTAAAAGTAATGTCTGATTCACTTTTTAATTCCTTAATGCCTTTGGCTATTGTATTTCTGTCTGCTGCCAAAATTCGGGATATGTAACTAATTCCACCATCGCCAAGTTTTAGGGCTTCTATTGCTGCATATCTTCATCGCTCTTTTTCGGACAAAGATTGATAAAGTTTCCGCATCGGAGCAGTAATTTCAGAGGAGTAATACATAAATTTACAAACAAGAAAATGACTGAAACCAACCCACCAATTATTAGCAAAAGAAACAAGGTGAACATCGACTAAGGATAACTTTTGACCATAAAAATGAAATGTCAAGTACATTGATATTCACTCATTTGTTTATTATATCTTGCTTGTGTTATTAAATTTTCATTCCTAAGCGGTATATCGAGTTACGGCAGTAACCTGTGACATCCGCGACATCTTTGGTAACTCGTCCAGTTGCTAAAAGCCAAATTATTTGGTAGCGCGTCCGTTCAATTGGGTCTGACGCTTGACGATAAAGTTTAGACAACGGGCGAGGAGGTTTGATGAGGCTCTAACTTGAGGCGTTTAGGCATGACTTGTCCTCGTTGCACTATTGACGCTCTTTCAGTATATCATTCCGGTGCAACCGGAATTGATATTATTACAAAAAATCGCATCGGCCGCTTTGCTGTTTTGTGTGCCGCGTCCTCAGTCAGCTCTTGAAAGTCCTAAGAAATACCCGGCCCCGAAATTTAGCATCGGTAACAAAGTCGCTGACCATTGGAGTGACGAATTTAACCAGGACTTTATTGAGTACGGCGAAGTGCTTGGTATTTGCTGGTATCCTCGCGAACAAACTTGGGCTTACCTAATCAATTGGACAAGTGGGGAGATGCCGGATTCTTCCTACCCCTGTTTTGACGAGCATTTGACTGTTGGCGGTGATTTGAGGTTTGTCAGCCATGACTAAACCAACCGTCAGTTACCGTCGGATTGACAAGCTAAGGGCGATCGCCTTTGACCGTGGGTTCACCAATGAAGACGCTAGACGATTCGGGAAGCTTTCAAAAACGGCTACATGGGAAGCACTACTAGAGCTGTACTTCGTTGACGGGGAATAGCTAGACACAGAAATAGACAAGTCACTAGACACAGACACAGCGCTACACAGTGTAAACACCCTTGACTGGACTAACGATGGCTCTTTCCCTGTGTGCGGTTTCACCCGCCAGAATTCCACCAACTTTTTAGACTGGGTTGATTTTGGGCAACTCATCGCACTTGTACTCGCGTCGGCGGGGGTGTTTGTGCTATGTCCATGTGGCGACACATCAACCCGTTGAATTTACTTCCCTCCCCAGTTCGCATCAACATTCAAATAGGGACAAAATTATGAGTTTACAACGGAGACTATCGGGACTTAAACAAATTTTAAGCCCAAACAAAGCCTAAACTGGCTTTATAAGCGGAGAATACGTCCCAATTTTGGTT
>NZ_JAUBSA010000148.1:0-4977 GCF_036702115.1 Microcoleus sp. LAD1_D5
CAATGATCAATGGTGATTATCTCCTTTTAAAGAATCTCAGTGTCTTTAGATCGGAAATTATTAAGAAACAGCCTTACGGTAGTTCTTAAATACGCTGTCTAGGGGCGACTTGACGTTGAATACAACTACTCTGCGGTGCTGTAATTACGCCACCCATCTAGCGATGATTGGCCCTTGAACTGTGCCGCATCAATTCGGCTCAGTCCGTTGCGGAGATTGCTCGCCCTCTAAGAGATTTCAATGCCTAGTTGATACACTGGATTACCAGGACTCAATTATAGATCTTAATAACAGCCGTAGCGCTACAAATGTGTTTGAGATCGGCTTCCAAGTCCGGGTTTTTCACGGTGGCGCGCTATTAGATAATAAGAAACCTGGTTTCTTGGTGAAACCAGGTTTTTAGGTCTAACATAAAATAATCAGTTTGGCATCAAGCCAGGAGCAAAAAGCAGTGAAAATGATAGCCTATTCAGCTTTTTGAGCCTGAGCGCGTTGCTTTTTGAACATAGCACCAAAACCAACAGCGGCTCCAGCAGCAAGCATTGTTAAGGGTTCAGGAGTAGCTTCAGTGTTGCTAGTGCTGATGGTGCTGATGTAAGAATCGCTTTTACCACCTGGTAAGGCTTGAACGTGCAAACCTAATTTTAAGGCACCGGTATTCAAAGCGGAAACTACGTTAGCATAATTTCCAGTAAAGCTCACTCCGAAAGTTTCGGTACCTTGGACACCCCATTTATTAGCAGCACCAGTATCCCTTGTGAAGGCATAGTCTGTGGTGAAACCATTACCACCTTGAGGCAACTGATCGTTACCAGCACCACCACTAAAAGCTACGGTACCAATGTTACCAACGTTAGCCACGGCATTAGACAGATAGCCATTATCATCAAAGAGAACTTTACTGATAAACATATCAGAGGCAGCAGTATTTCCCGAGTTGGAGATGTTAAAAAGAACTGATGCACCTTGGTCAATTACGTCAAATGTAAAGGTGTTTTGATAGGCATCTCCCGGCGTATCGCCACCAACGATATTACCAAAGCTGAAGGCCGAGGCAGGTGCTGCGGATACTGCACTAAGAGTGGCGACACCGGCAACAGCTAAAATATATTTGACTAAGTTTAATTGGAATTTCATGGTTGACACCGTTATTTGTAAGTTGACTGGAAGTAGGTTTTTTCCCTTCACATATTCAATATAAACGGAAGCACAAGTTAATGCAACTAGGTTTGATAAAGATTCGATGAAGATTGAGAATACGCTGATGGGATTTAGCCTAAATGCCTAAAGTGATGACTTCTAGCTAGCTATTTCCTATGGCTTACATCAAAAAATATGGGTGCTGCCATCCGGATTTTAGTCGTGACTTTTCTCTCTTTTAAAAAGCTATAACTTAGATTCCTAAACAGGGGTGCGACACAGCATAATTACTGATAAAACTATTTTAAAGCTCTAAATTATGCCTTTAAAATTTTTGTTATCCGTTAATGTACGGTATCAAAGTTTAAGTGAGAGCTTGATTACTGGGTAAAAATAGGTAAAAACCGATGGTGACAGTTGAAGCTGCCGAATGTGGCTATAACTCAGGACAAAATCTGGGCTCATATTCCGTGCGTCGATTCTCGCTTTCGGATTCAGCAACAAGCGCCATTTAGACTTATATGTTGCACTATTACCAAGAACCTGCTCTGGGGCCCGTTTCACAAAGAATGAGTTTTCTTGGGGGGAGTAGGGGTTGGGCAGGAGATCCCGCCCAAAACAGGCTTATTGATTATGGTGCAACATTTCAGTTTAGAGAGGAATGGTTTCGGTGGTCGTTATTATCTGTGACGCCGGAAATTTAACCGACTAAAGGGAAGACTCGACTTTCTGGGACATAGTTTTCGGAACACGGTCAGGGCTGTTTCATTCTCAGGAAAACCAGCCTTTTGTACGGGTCGTGCCAAGAATGCCGACCCGACCCATCCAGAATTTGTTAGGCATTTGGTGGGATTGGGGCAGCCACGGGGGGCTGCCCCAACAAGAGAATGAAACAGCCCTGCGTCTACCGTAGAAGTCGCGCTGCTGGTTATCTAAAAATGTTGAGACTAATAATTCTATTTCTGGGTCTGCTTTCGCTAAAAATTGGTTAATATTATTTTTCCGAAAAAGCTCGATTCCAAGATTTAACGGGTGATAAGCAAGTAGAAAGAGTTTACGCAGTAAGGGTTTGAGTAGCTTGTTATCAAAAAAATGTGTGCGTGCGACGATCGCTAATTTTGAGGCTTTCTACAGGGTCGAATGAGGATCGTTCGTGTTCGCTACCATCAAAATAGTCAATAAACTTGTGATAATTACTACTCTCTAGAGGGAGGTTCAAGAGCCTAAACCCTCTAAATATCAAGGTTTTAGCGGGTTTCTCACTCCGTCAATTCCCAGATTCAGTTTGGCACTGTTTGGGGACAGCAGGAGGAACCGTCGCAGTCAGCAAAAATTTTCCCAGCCGTTGATCGAAGGTTCTCCGAGACGATCGACTCATTTGACATCTAAATTATCAGCGATCGTATGAAAACAGGATGATCAGCAACAACTCAGCTAAAACATCTCGCGCTAAACTGCTAGAGAACTGATATCATGTCCGATCGATTAACCATAATATCCCCGTCGGGGCGGGTTTTTGAGATTGTCAATTGATAATGCCGTACTTTGTTACTTTTTTCGGCAATTTGCGACGACGGTAAGAGTTAAAAACGTGTTTTTCTGGAAATTCTCCTCTAGTTGCTAACCATTGCTGTGCCGCCGCCACAATATCCTGTTCGGAAATGCCCAATTCCGCTGCTATCTCGAAAAGGTGCACTCTGGATAATTCCCCTTCATCCTGTCAGCGTGCGATCGCAAGCTGTAAAATACCTTGAGCATCCTCTCAACCGTAAACTAAACTTATTTGAGTTTCAGGAGTTGCCATAACGAGTTTCCGATAATTTCCGAAATTCTTTCTCTCACCGCAGTTAAACCGCAGGTAGGAATAGGTGGCGGATTTCAACACCCTTTCAAGAACAGGCAAGATGCCTGTTCCACAATAAGTAGACTCTTTTGTGGAACAGGCATCTTGCCTGTTCCCGATAAAGGTACAAAATACCCATAACTAACCCAAAGTATACATCCAGCCATCCCTGGCGCAAATCCTCACAATTCCGTCCCAAACTACAGGCGTCGCCTCAAATGACAAACCAGGCTTAAATCTCCCCGATTCTATTACTTTCAAACGGTAAAACTCCCCTTTAGCATTTTTCAAAGCATTCTGATCCCCCGACTTCGCTCGTTCCCAATTCAAATTGAACAAATAAACACCGTTGTATCCCGCACTGATCAGTTTATTGCCATCGGTAAAAATCGGAGTCGAAATTGAAGAACCAATCGCTTTTTTAAATACTATTACCGGAGTATCGTAAGACTGGTTTCGCCAAGGCACAGAACTTTTTTTACCTGTAATCATATCTTGGGAACCGATGTACAAATTGCCATCGATCGCATTTGTGGCAAACAGCGCCGGAAACTCCCCTGAATTGTACTCGTCATTCAACGCCACCGAGCCAATTATCCCGCCTTCCCAGCTAGACAGTCGGCGATTTCCCGTCGGCAAAAACCATTCAACACTGGCATTCGGTTCCTTGTTGGGATTCAGCTTCAGCACTCCACCGTTGCCCTGAATGTATTGTTTTTCAATGGCACAAAACAGTTTTCCTGATTTAGAAATTACAGCACTTCCATCCAAATCTGAACCAGTATAAAAATCCCAAACTATTTTTTTAGTTGCAATGCTAATACCGTAAATATGACCGGAACCAGCAGCTATAAAAATTCTATCTTTTAGCCTCGATGGCGATGATTCCGCTACCAAGTTACCGCCGTGTTTGCTGATATCTGCTGCTGCATAAAGCTGTACTTCCGACAATATATTTGGCTGCTTGATGCCTTGTTTGATTTTTGCCTGGCTTGTGGAACTATCGAGAAAATAGCCGATCGCATTTTCCCCAGCATTGAACAAAACGCCACCGCCGATGTCCAAAGCGCTGCTGTCATTATCTCGGCTGTAGCTGGGCGTTTTCCTGATGTCCAATTTCCAAAGTTCCTTGCCAGTTCTAAAAGATATTGCCCTAAAACTCGGCACGACACTTTTGCCACCACCGCCACTACGGCTGCCTTGCAAAATCACAATTCTGTTTTCGGCGCTCGCTTTTTCATCGATATAAATCGTTGATGAACCTTTGATTATATCATCAAATTTATAGCGCCAAACTTCTTTATTAGTAGCAATATCTATTTTTCGCAAATTGTGGTCATAAGCACCTATAATTAAATAAGTTTTTCCCCCGTCTCTGGTAATAGTCGGCTGTCCTGTCCAACCGGCACCGCTCCAAACTACAGACCGCCTTCCCAGAAAAGTCCGGCCGCTTCCTAGTTGAAATTTGTCGATTAACTTCAAGCTTTTCGGAACACCTCTGCCGTAGAACCGACGCTTGTCATTACCTAAAAATGTTGGGACTAATAATTCTATTTCTGGGTCTGCTTTTGCCAGAGAATTGTTAAGATTAGTTTCTAATAAAACTTGCTCCGACGATGATGCAGTTTGGTACAGTTTGAGAACAGCAGGAGGAACAGCAGCACTCAGCAAAAATTGTCCTAGCTGTTGATTGAAGGTTCTCCGAGATGATAAGCTCATATTATATCGAGATACTCAGCCATAATATTAAAACATAATTATCAGGTACAACTCAACTAAAACATCTCGCGCTAAACTGCTAGAGAAATGACAAGCTTACCCAGCACGACTTAAAGTGGATTTGATTATGGTCAACCGTCTTGCTCAATCCCAAAGCCTTTACCTGCGGAAACACGCCGAAAATCCGATCGACTGGTGGCCTTGGTGCGACGAAGCTTTGGAAGCGGCCCGAAGCGAAAATAAACCGATTTTCCTGTCAATTGGCTACTCTAGCT
>NZ_JAUBSA010000149.1:0-4937 GCF_036702115.1 Microcoleus sp. LAD1_D5
ATTTTAAACCATCCTAATCTTTCTTCAGTCTTGTCTTATGGTACTTTGGCTGCTTAAAAACTGTCCGGAGTATTGACCAATATGAAACTCAAGTTGTGCAGCAACTTCAAAACATTTTGACAGCACCGGATGTTTTGGAGAGTGACTCAATGGTGAATGCTCAGGTTGCTTAGTGTGACGATGTAGATTTGAAGGCAATCGCATACCACACAAAAAGAGTTTTACAATACCAATCAAGCAATTTGAAGCGTACTAGGTTCAGGGATAGATTCACCTTCTGCTTCCCAAGCTTCCAAATACATTTCAATCACTTCTTCGCCGTTATGAATCGCTTCCTCACGAGTTTGACCGTGAGTGCAAGGCATAACCACGCGATCAGAAAATTCTGGAATAGTAACTAGAAAAAGTCCATCTTCATCAGACCATTGAACAATCATACTATATCGACTCATAAACCCTCCTCCTCCCTTAACTCATTCATTTCACTTAATAACTGTGCTAACTGCTTTTCTAGGTAGAGTGGCACATCATCTCCATCTTTGCCGGGAATTGTCAATGTTTTTCTCAGCATAGGATGTCGCCAACGTTCATGGCTACCTTTGCCGCGTTTGGGTAGATAAACAAAACCTTCACGCGCAATTTGACCTTTCAACTCTCTAATTTTCCTTGGCATGGATTTTTGTCTACTGCTCTACTCTATTTTATCACTTTTTTTCCACCCCTCCAAATACGATCGCACCTCATCACCCTCACCTTTCTACAACCTTCTCCCATCGCCTGCTTTAAAGGTTTTTGAAGCGCGAGCGCCCTCCAATTCAAATCCCTTCCACTCCATCATACTTTCAAACATTCTCGCTGCTGCTCCCTAGTAGGCACTCCATAAGCAGTATAAGGTCTAAGATCAGGCGGTTGAAGTCCCAAAACAATTGATGCGGGAGGAATTCCCGCTGCAACTAACTCCTCAGCAATCAGGCGATCGGTATTATTTGCTTGAATCCACACCAGACGGTCAATAATATCAATATGAATCACGCAATGGTGAATGCGCGGCTCATTAAACCAACCTATATTTATTAACATATAACGGTCATTTTCCCAATCAAAAGTTATTTCATTTTGGATGCCACTGTCAAAAACGGGAATTTCAGCGTATTCAGTAAGGAGCTGCTTAACAAGTTTGCGATAATTATTTAAGCTATCCCTTGTACTATTTTCTCTATTTTTGGGTTAAAAAAAACCAAATTTAGGCGGTTATTATCTAGCAAGATCTGACAAAATTTTCTCCTTCAAAAAGCTCTGTAAAAGCATTGAGTGGAATTGCAAGATACAGTTATCTTTCTGATTCCGTCCGTTTTAAGATGTCATAGTAAAGAGTATATTGACCCAAAGCTGGCTCTAAATCTGCAATTCTAGACTCACTGATAAAACTTTTAACTTCAACGGCTATCTTGCGCTCGTTGTTCTCAGCAGCTAATAGCTGTTGGGCACTAATATCGATCGGTTTCTCTTCGCCCAAGCCAAGGGATAGGGATGGTGGGTAATTGTCCAGCCAGCCTTAATGAGAGCCTGTTTGACAACTTGATGATAAATGTCTCTTGCTGGCACAATCGCTCTCTTTTGCTGTCGAGGTAGACACTGACTATTATAATGTGCAGAAGTCTCAACCATGATTCGAGAAATTCAATCTGAAACAACACGATCGCTCGATCGCCCCACCCAAATAGTCCTGCACCCACGTCGAGGCCAGAAACCGGGTTTATTCGTAGATTTCTAGTTGAGAATCTGCGATTTTTCATAAAAACCCGGTTTCTTCGCGTAAGTCCCACAAAATCAAAATATTGCCAGTGTCTAAATATAATTAAAATTTGTTAAGATTAACTCGACCTCAGCGCCGGCATCCCATCCGCCGCTAAACCTGCCCTTCCCCAGTCCCCACAACAATGCTGCGACTCGAACACATCAGTAAAATTTATCCCACAGGCGTCGTACTCAAAGATGTCACCTGGGAAGTCAAACCAGGCGATCGCATCGGCTTAGTCGGCGTTAACGGTGCCGGTAAATCCACCCAACTCAAAATCATCGCCGGCGAAATCGAACCCACCGCCGGCGAAGTCATTCGCCCCGCCAGCTTACACATCGCCTACCTCTCCCAAGAATTTGAAGTAGATCCGACTCGCACCGTCAAAGAAGAATTTTGGCGTGCCTTCAGCGAAGCCAACGAAGTCCATGAATCCCTAATGCAAGTCCATCGAGACTTGGAAAACTCCTCCCCAGAAAATCTAGACGAACTGATCCACAAAATGGATCGGCTGCAACGGCAATTTGAAGGCCTAAACGGCTACGGTTTAGAAGCCCAAATCGAGAAAATTCTGCCCGAAATCGGATTTGAACCCGAAGATGGCGATCGATTAGTCAGCGCCTTCAGCGGCGGTTGGCAAATGCGGATGAGTTTGGGCAAAATTCTCCTGCAAAAACCCGACATCCTGCTACTAGACGAACCTACCAACCACCTCGACTTAGAAACGATCGAATGGCTGGAAGTATACCTCAAAGGGCTGACAACCCCAATGGTAATCGTATCCCATGACCGAGAATTTCTCGATCGGCTCTGCACCCAAATCGTTGAAACAGAACGCGGCGTTTCCAGCACCTACCTCGGCAACTACTCCTCCTACCTACTGCAAAAAGCAGAAGCCAGAGAAGCCCAACTCAGCGCCTACGAAAGCCAGCAAAAAGAACTCGAAAAACAGCAAGCATTCGTAGAAAAATTCCGCGCCAGCGCCACTCGCAGCACCCAAGCCAAAAGCCGCGAAAAACAGTTAGACAAAATCGAACGCATCGAAGCGCCCACAGGCGGATTAAAAACTTTGCATTTCCGCTTTCCCCCCGCACCCCGCAGCGGTCGCGAAGTAGCAATAATTGAAGATTTGGTACACACCTACGGCGAAAAAATCCTGTTTTTGGGAGCCGACTTGTTAATTGAAAGGGGCGATCGTATTGCCTTTCTCGGCCCCAACGGCGCGGGCAAATCAACCCTGCTGCGGATGATTATGGGCTTGGAAAAGCCGACTGAAGGTACTGTAAAATTGGGAGGTCACAACGTCATCCCCGGTTACTTTGAACAGAATCAGGCAGAAGCCTTAGATTTGAATAAAAGCGTGATGCAAACGATTCACGACGAAGTTCCAGACTGGAAAAATGAAGAAGTTCGGACTTTGTTGGGGCGATTCTTGTTTATCGGCGAAACAGTATTCAAACAGGTTGGCGCTTTAAGTGGCGGAGAAAAAGCCCGTCTGGCTTTGGCAAAAATGCTGTTGACTCCCGTGAATTTGCTGATTTTGGACGAACCGACAAATCACCTCGACATTCCGGCGAAAGAGATGATGGAAGAGGCGATTCAGAATTATGACGGTACGGTAATTATCGTTTCGCACGATCGCTATTTCATCTCCCAAGTCGCCAACAAAATAGTCGAAATTCGGGATGGAGAGTTTCGCCCTTATTTGGGAGATTACCACTACTATCTCGATAAAATTGCTGAGGAAAAAGAGCTAGCCAAGTTAGCCCAACTTGAAGCAGAAAAAGCAGCTAAAAAAGCAGAAAAAGAAGCCAAGAAAAAAGCTGCCGCTAAGCAAAAATAAACTTGCATCCATCGCAGATAAACCTTTAATCCGCGTTTATCTGCGTGCATCTGCGGTTAAAAAAGAATCTGATTCTTAACTAACCAAAAATTCGATTAATCATTTGATTCGCCTGGGACTCGTAACTCCCACCAAACAAATTAAAATGATTTAAAATGTGATACAGATTATAAAGAGTTTTGCGTTCTTCATACCCTGAATCCAAAGGCAAAACCTGATTATATCCCCGGTAAAACTGCGCCGGGAATCCACCAAATAGCTCAGTCATCGCAATATCAACTTCTCTATCTCCAAAATATGCTGCCGGGTCAAAAATCACAGGTTCCCCCGCAGATGTCACCCCCGCATTTCCCCCCCACAAATCCCCGTGAACTAGCGAGGGTTGAGGTTCATAACCAGCTAACAATTCAGGAATCATCTCTAATAAACGTTCCCCTTGCGGAAAATGACCGCCCCTACGCCTAGCCAATTTTAACTGATAACCAATCCGATGTTCTGCCCAAAATTCTGCCCAATTTGCCGTCCAATTATTAATTTGTATAGTTGAGCCGATCGTATTATTAATATCCCACCCAAAAACTCCCCTCAATAAGCCCGAATTAGGATCTTCTCCCCCGCTTAGCAAGGGGGGGTTTGGGCGAGTGTATTTGTGCATTTCCGCAAGTTTTCGCCCCATTTCTTCCCAAGTTTGATCGCCCCCGCGTCCTCCCAAATCCAGCCATTCCAGCACAATATAAGCTGAATTCCCCTCAGTTCCCCAGCAAATCGGCTCAGGTACTCGAATTGTCTGGGTTTCCCCCATTTGCTGCAAACCGAGCGCTTCAGCTTCAAACATCGCGACTTGGGAAGCTTGATTGATTTTCACGAAATAATTGCGGGAACTGTTGCTGATATAATAGCCTTGATTGATGCAGCCACCGCTGACGGAACGGCGATTGTCGATAGAAAATGTTTCTCCGGTTGTTTCACAGATGTGCGCGGCAATTGTGTCCCACATAGCATGAAATCGTGTTGAGGGTTGAGGGCGATCGAAATTACTTTAACAGGTATAGGGAATTAAAAATTAATCAGCAAAAACAACAAAGCCCCTATCTGTACAGAGAGGAGCTTTTGTTTAAAAGTGGTTCCAGGCATTGAGCTATTGTCGAGGGGCAGTGACGAACCAACCAAATATCTTAGGCAACTGGACGTTTAACAACCGAGTTCAGAATTGAATCGGAGTGGTGCCACTGGGTCTTTCGACCCTACGGAAAAAGTTGTAAGAGTAAAAAACCCTGAAGACTGCAGAGAATTAAG
>NZ_JAUBSA010000150.1:0-4813 GCF_036702115.1 Microcoleus sp. LAD1_D5
CACGTTGTCAACGCCGAACGCGAGTCAAAGTCTTTTGAGGTAAGGGTTTTAGGCTTATTCAGCAAGCCCTATTTAAAAACTCATTATTCAGTTGCAGCCTCACGATGCCCAGCAAGTTTTTTGCGGAAACATTCCCGCTTTCCAATGTTGGCGAACCTTGACTGTGGCTGGCAGGAAAAATGCTTCTGAATTATTAACAGGTGTTTGTTTAAGTTCTTTGACTGATCCGCTGGATTTATCTAGCCACAAGGCTCCAAGATGATCTTCATCTGGTCCGAAGTGGTAAATGACGGCAGTATCATCCTCTTGTTCTTTCAAAAGTAAAACGTAAATAGCCATATTTCGTTTTTTGGTGAGTTAGTTTCTTATAATTCTACTCTAACAGAACTGGTTTGCTGACAGCGTAACACTGTACTAGGACTTACGCAAATTACCTGACCATACACTACCTTTAGTAGTAATGTGCAAGTCCTATTTAAGTCAATACCTTCTGCTATGGCTGCGGTGGTGGATTCTAGGGGCGACCGGAGTCTAAAGTTGCTTCGTGTGCCCTAAAGGCGAATTGCCCATAATTGGAGTTGGCGGCATTTTCACCGCCGAAGATGCTTGGGAAAAAATAGCCGCCGGTGCGAGTTTAATTCAAGTTTACATCGGTTGGGTTTACGAAGGGCCTTGGATGGTGCGTCGGATTCTCCAAGGTTTGCTGCAAAAGTTGGAAGAAAAAGGATTTAATTCGATTTCTCATGCCGTTGGTTCGGAAAACATTAAGTAGCAGATATGGACACAACAATATTGTGTCCCTATGGCGGATTTATAGCAACCGCCAAAACGGTTGATATAAATAAAAGTTTGATTTTGGGAATTGGGGGAAGCCCAGGGATGAGGCATTGAGTCCTATCCGATGGGGAAATGGGCAAGCCTGTACTATAAAAAGCACAGGCGAGAGATTAGGAATTGGATGTTAAAACTTAAAGATTCATGGCACTCTGGCAGAATACCAGTCATTATTACCAATAACCAATAATATCAATTCCGGTTACACTCCTTATGATGGGGAGTGGGGATTGGTGCGTGGGGAATGTGGAATTGTGCGACCTTGACTTGATCATTCCCATCCAACCGGAAACGATATAACCAATAACCCCAAAATTTACTTGGGTTTAGAAAGTCCTGCCAGCGACCAAGTTAGGCTCACCATCATTAAGCGTGCTAGAGCCTTCAAAGCATCTTCACCGTGATTTTCAAATGCTTGAGACTCGGTTTGAGAATTATCATTTTCTGGCAAGTCTTGAGTGGCTGATGGTGGTTTTTTCAACTCCGATTTGTCACAAGATACCTCAAGACTGACTTGTGACTGATGATTTTCTTTTTCTCTCATTTTATGAGTCACCTCCTTGAGTTATTGCAAACATAACCCATACTACAAATATAAATTGTTTGTTTCCGGCATTTGGCGATCGAAGTTTTCTTACATGGCGATCGTAATCAGCAAGTGAGGTGATACCCATCACTTAAGTGTTATTTTTACTTACTAGCGATGTTTTCACAAATCTGCTACAGTTAATACCTAATAATCAATTTCACGCTCAGCGACCTCGAATTGAAAGTAAGCCTCGGAAAACTCAGAATAAACTAAGAAAATAAAGGTGTAGAGCTGATGGGAATTTATCTCGATACTGCAATTGTAGCAGAAGCAAAAGAAGCGAGCAAGTTCGGCTGGCTTTCGGGAATTACTACTAATCCAACCCTCCTGGGAAAAAGCGATTTATCTCCAGATGTGACGCTAAAACAACTGGCGAAACTTATTCCGGGTGAAGTGTATTATCAGCTAACCGCATCTGATTTTGATGGCATGGTAGCAGAAGGAAAAGCGGCTTTTGAATTAATTGGACAGCAAACAGTGTTGAAAGTTCCAGCAACGGCGGCTGGTTTTCAAGCAGTAGCGCATTTGTCACCGGAAATTCCTTGCGCGGTGACGGCGATATACAGCGCATCACAAGCTGTTGTCTCAGCAGAAGCGGGGGCTAAATATGCGATCGCCTACGTGAATCGCGCCACCAGACTCCTAGGAGACGGTTTTGCCTTAGTGCGGGATATGGCAAATGTGTTGCAGAGAACTAATACTGAGATTTTGGCAGCTAGCATTAAATCGCCGGAAGAAGCGGTAAAGACTTTATTAGCTGGCGCACATCATTTGACATTGCCTTTTGACGTGTTGCAGGTGATCGCAGTTCACGAACTTTCGCAGCAAACTGTTGATGAATTTGCCAAAAACGGGCGGGGAATTAGTTATTAGATTTTGCAATACAGAAAACTTCCTTAATTCTGGAGCAAGTATCATTCGCTCGCTGACTGTATATATGTTTGGCTATTTTGTCTACTGTGGGCAAGATTGGTTGATAAATATGGCTTTTATGAAGTCAAGGTTATGACTTTTATGAATTGACTTTGAGAGCTGCTTATTGAATAATTTCAATCAACCGCACGGCATCTCCCAACTTCTACTCTTAAATGTCAGGGCTTATGACCATTACTCGCGTCTCAGTTGACTCAGCAGGCAATCAGGCAAACGCCTCCTCCTTCGACATCTCCATCTCAGCCGACGGGCGGTTTGTCGCGTTTACTTCTGATGCCTCCAACCTCGTGCCGGGAGATACTAGCAATAAGCAAGACATCTTCGTGCGCGACTTGTTAACCAACACCACCACCCGCGTGTCCGTAGACTCAGCAGGCAATCAAGGGAACAGTGGCTCTGGTGGTGCTTCCATCTCCGGCGACGGGAGGTTTGTGGCGTTTACTTCTGTTGCTACCAACCTCGTTCCGGGGGATACTAACAATCAGCAAGACATCTTCGTGCGCGACTTGTCAACCAACACCACCACCCTCGTCTCAGTCAGCTCCAACGGTGATCGGGGCAACGGCGACTCCTTCAGGTCCTCCATCTCAGCCAACGGGCGGTTTGTGGTGTTTTCATCTGAGGCCTCCAACCTCGTGCCGGGGGACACCAACAATAGCACCGACATCTTCGTGCGCGACTTGTTAACCAACTCCATCACCCTCGTCTCAGTCGGCTCCACCGGAGATCGGGCGAACGACAGCTCCTACCGCCCCTCCATCTCAGCCGACGGGCGGTTTGTGACCTTTGATTCTGAGGCCTCCAACCTCGTGCCGGGGGACACCAACAATAGCACCGACATCTTCGTGCGCGACTTGTCAACCAACGCCATCACCCTCGTCTCAGTCGGCTCCAGTGGCGAGCGCGGGAACGACAACTCCTTCAATTCCTCCATCTCAGCCAACGGGCGGTTTGTGGCGTTTCATTCTAAGGCTACCAACCTCGTACCGGGAGACACGAACAATAGCCGTGACATCTTCGTGCGCGATTTATTAACCAATACCACCACCCTCATCTCTGTTAGCTCCAGCGGCGAGCGCGGGAACGACGACTCCTTCAACCTCCTATCCCCTGGTGCCATCTCCGCTGACGGACGATTTGTGGTGTTTGAATCTGCTGCCACCAACCTTGTGCCGGGGGACACTAATGGTAACCAAGATATCTTCGTGCGCGACACGCTCGCCAATACCACCACCCGCGTCTCTGTTAACTCAGCAGGCAATGAAGGCAACAGCATCTCCTACATCACTTCCATCTCCGCCAACGGGCAGAAAGTGGGGTTTTCATCTGCTGCCACCAACCTCGTGCCGGGGGACACTAACTTTGACTTTGACATCTTCGTTGTTGACTTAACCAACACTTCGAGCGGCATCAATAACTCTCCAAACCTGATCAACGGCACTCCCAGCAACGACAACCTGACAGGCACGAACGGCAGCGATAATATCAGCGGTTTAGACGGCGATGACACGATCGCCGGCAGACAAGGCAACGATATTCTTATCGGGGGAGGCGGCAGCGATATCCTATTTGGCGGCAAAGGTTTTGACACCCTAAACGGCGGCTTGGGAAACGATATTCTAGTCGGCGGTGCGGGCAACGATGTATTTGTTTTAGGTGCGGGATTGGGAGTTGATACAATCTCTGATTTCACCAAATCTCAAGATACCATTCAATTAATCAATGGCTTGACCTTCGGACAACTATCAATTTCCTCTGGAACTAACGGCACATTAATTAGAGTAGCCAGCAGCGGTGAAGTTTTAGCTTCTTTGACAGGCTTTGCTCCGAACCTCATCGGCTCTGAAGATTTCATCTCAGTCTAGAGATAGATGGTAAACTGGTCATTTGTTAAATCACTTTTGCTCAGAGGAACATCATGATTAAACTTGGCAAACAATCACTCGCATTAGTAGGCACATTTCTTGCCGTTTTGCAACCAGCATTTACCGCTAATTCACAAGAAAGCAACACGGAATTTAGCAAACTTCAATCCTTATTAGAAGCCAAAAAATGGTAAGAAGCCGATCAAGAAACAGTCTCTCTGATCCGCAACAACCCCGCCAATCTGTCTTGTCCGAACCTCCGCGCGATCGATGGGATGTGGATGCAATCGAGCAATGGCAAATATGGATTGACTCCACAGTTAGAGATTTGGCAGAAAGTGGGCGGTTCTAGCTGTCGAACTTGCGAAGGTCAAATTCAAAATTTTAGCAAGCAAGTAGGATGGAATATGAGCTCGCAAGTAAGTCCTATACCAGGGGAGTTTCCAGCCCAGTACCCAACTGTTGCTTCATTAAGTTGGCAAAGTTATGTTGACAGCGATAAAAGCATAACTAGGTAGGGCTTGCCGAAAAAGCCTAAAACCTCGACAGAGAAAGACTTTGAATGGTTTGAACGCTCCGCGTGTGCAAGCTT
>NZ_JAUBSA010000151.1:0-4673 GCF_036702115.1 Microcoleus sp. LAD1_D5
CGGCAATCGTTTGGGAGTTTATTGTTGCCGAATCTATCTTGCTTTACCTCTGCTTAAATATCTGCGGAATGCGGGTTTTAAAGTGACGGCGTAGATGGGCTAAACATTTCTGTTGAGCTTTCACGTCATAACCGTTATAAACTGAATAATCGTCCGAGCTAAGTACACCACTCTAGTTCAAACCGAGAATGGTTTCTAGTTCGGCACGATATCTTGTATCCGCAGCATGGAATAAAGCGAAGTTTGTATTCGCAAAAATCCATAACCATTCTTTCACACCCTTGACAACCCAAGGTGTCTCATCGCAGTGAATATTTGGCTGTGTTTGCTGTATCCAATTTTTCAGAGAGCTAACGCTTTTGTTAACTGCTGCATCTATTCTTTCATTAGTGGTTACTAATGTTCCCACCCCGATTTCTATCTGACCTAGTTCCCACAAAAGCTCTTGTTGTTTTTCATAGGATAGATGCCCGTAGTTATTTATCCATCCTACAAAAGCCTGTAGCCTTACTCCTATATCTTGTCCTGGAACTAGATCGGGTGACCAATCGGATGCTTGTACATTTCCACAATGCTCACACACACAAGTATGGCGCTGATACTCCGCTATTTCTATTGGGCGCTCTACTAACTGTGCTACTTGCTGTGTTTCAATTTTTATCTTGTCTTTGAAAAATCCCGTACCACAACAACAACAACACTCGGGACGTAAAATTTCCCAGCGAGCTACTCTACCAAACCCTTTACGAGTTTTTCCCGGATGCCCAGGTTGTCCTCCCGGTTTCCGTTTTGGAGCTTGGCTTTCACCATCAGAGAGCTCAGGTTTTTTTTCGGATTTTTTGAGGATGTCCCCAGATGGTGGTTTTGATGATGTTTTGCTGTCTAAATCTCTACTCGCCTTGAGTTTTCCTATTTCTTGTTCTAGCTCTAAAATTCTGGAGTTTAGTTTAATTGTGGCGCTCGCCTGCTCGACAATGATTTCCACCAGTTGTTCCGGAGCCAACTGTATCAGGATTTCACGGTCTAGTTCAACAGGCAGGTTTTTTTCCATAATTGTAATATTCCGCCGAGAATGTCACACTTGTCAATACCCTCTGACCTGAATCCTTACGGGGGAGGTAGTAATAATGCTAATCATTATATTTTCCAAGAAGATTTGCAGAAATTAGTTAATGAAATAGGAATTGAGATCAGAATTGCTCATTACCCTCCTTATACATCTAAATATAATCCCATAGAAGATCGACTTTTTCCTCATATTACCAGGGCTTGTCAAGGAGTAATTTTTACAAGTTTAGAATTAGTCAAATCTTTTGTCGAAAAAACTCAAACTAAAACGGGACTCTCTGTAGGTGTAAATATCCTTAAGAGAGTTTATAAAACTGGTCGAAAGGTGGCTGATAATTTCAAAAATACTATGCAAATTGTTTTTGACGAATATTTGCCCAAATGGAATTATCGAGCCGTACCCCAACCTAAGTAATTCATTAAGTTATTTATTTTTCATTCCTTATCGTTGTCAAATAACCACTGTTGTTGGCGATAGACTTCTGTGAGGACTAGCAAGGTTTTATATTGCTTTTTGCTCATACATAATTTCTAGGGTGACACCTGACTCGATTATCTGTTGAATATGAGCTAGGTTTCTTTTGATATATTGGAGGCGTTTTTTAATTGCCTGTCTTTTTTTTTAGTGGGTCGTCTTTGTTTCGCCACTGCTACAGCACTTTCGGATGTTATGAGGTACAGTAGCAGCAATTAGTAAACCAGTTTTTAAGATGTTTCGGATTAATCAAGTCAAGAGCCACAGCAATTATCGTGTCAACCATTTTAGTGCTGGTTGGTGAAAACTGGAGCAATAAAGATTTGAGTTGCGACCACCATAATTCAATTGGATTAAAATCAGGAGAGTATGGGGACAAACACAAGATAGAAGCACCCACCGCTTCAATCATAGGCTTAATTGAATCTACTTTATGCGCTGGTAAGTTATAGTCATTTCAAATAAAAAAAAGACACTCTTGAGCGCAGTAGGCACAGATGAGTTCATCTAAAGATGTGCCAGGAGGAGCATACATTCTGGCTCGCTTTAAGGCACTAAAATCGTGTTCAATATCGTTCAGGTCTGGAGAATATTTTGGGAGAAAAAGAACTTGATGCTCCGTTTCCTCTACCAGTTCTCGGATGGCTGTTTTTCGATGAATCGGTGCATTATCCATGATTAATATAAATGGCTCCGTCAGAGAGGGTAATAAATATAAAGATAACCACCCTTCAAAACCTTCTGCATTAAGGCTGCCCGTAAAAACCATTGGGGCAATTAAGTCCTTTTTTCCTTTCAGTCGAACCGCTACTAGATTTTCTCTTTTCCCCCGTTTTCCTGACTTTTCGCCCCAGATTTTTTTGCCTCTTTTTGACCAGCCAAATGCACAATCTTGAAACTCTTCAAATCCTGACTCATCAATAAAAACCCGACTTTGATTTCCCGATACTTTAATCAATTCTCTCAGATATCTGTAGTATTTCATTCTTGCTTCTCGGTTTCTCTCCTGGTAACGAAGTTCTTTTTTTTTTCGAGTAATTTTCATTTCTTTAAGAGCATAAGATATGGCACTTGGTCTTACCCCAAACTTCTTGGCTCGGTCGATTAATCTGGCATCTGGATTCTCTTTTACATCCTTTTCTAAGGCTTGCCAATCTAGTTTTCTCTTACGCCTTTTTACCTGTGTGGCTAAGCAGGTCGGTCCGACCCAGCCACCGATATATCGTTGCCCTTCCTACCTGAAAAAGTCCGGCCGCTTGAGCGATACGACCGCCATTTTCTACATAATCCACTACTCTTTTTCTCAAATCAATACTGTAAGACATTTTCCTAGCGGCTTCACTATTTTTATTCATTTTACCTCATTTTTAAATAGTCTCATACTTATTTGAAATGACTATATCCATCACTACTACTGCTCCCGACCACAATTGTGGCACTAAACATTGATCGATAAACACCTCAAATGCTTGACTATCCATCGAGTTGTCTATGGTCATTAATGCCACTACTCGCTGGAAACTAATTGCACCAATTACTGTGATTTTCTTGCCTCGATAAAAAGGTTTGACCGCATAGGCTCTCGTTCCTCGTTGGCCACGTGCATGAGTTCTGGTTAAACAAGCGTAATACTCCAGTCTCATCTAAAAAGACTAGATTTTTTGGGTCGATATGCTTGACTTTTTCCCAATACTCTAACCTTAATTTCATGACTCTTTCAGTGCCGGCTTGGCTACTTCTCACTGTTTTTTTTTTACGATTTAATCCCAACTTTTGTAAGGCGTTACACATGGCTGTTCTACCCACCCAATTTCCCGTCTTCTGGGCAAATAACTCACACAATTCTAGTAAGGTTGCATCGGGATGTGCTGCCACTATTTCTCTCAAAGAAGCTGTGGAATTATTCAAATGACTGTATCTCGGTTTACCCCTGGGTTTCGGCTGTAAATCACCCTCTATTTTTTGTTGCTTGACCAGTTTTTGAACTAAGCTTTTAGTGACGGAAAATATCGCTGCTGTTTTTCTGATCGACAGCTTCTGATCTTGATGGGCTGCTACTATTTTTGGAAAGCAAATCTACTGAATATGCTTTCATTGGTGTATTTTTTTAATCTATTCTTATTGTACCTCATAACACCCGGAAGTTCTGTAAGTAATCTTTTCTGGCCTTATTACAGTAGGTTCTTGGTTTTTTATTGGTTTGATATTTGATCTGTTTATACAGGATGTCTATAATTTTTTCTGTATGGACTCTGGCTTTGTTTAATAGTCCTAAGTCGGTCGGATAGGTAATATCTGCTGGGGCCGAGGGAGCATCTATGATTAATTTTCAGAACTTGGGTGATTCATTTTTGCCGTCCAAATCATTTTTTTTTCGGGTTTAACTGGGGTAATTTCCCACATTTTTTCGACCCTTCGTTCGTTTACTTTATTAATTAGGTTGGGACTAATACGCCCGTCGAAAGTGAACTAATAGTGATGGGTTAAATGGCAGCTCGTTACTGTAGCTTGATTGACCGATAAAGTATTGCAGATACGGGTTTTCACGGATTTGTTCTACTGTTTCCCGATCGCTAATTCCTAATTTTTCCTTAATAATTAATGGCCCCAACGCCATCCTCCATGATGAAAGCTGGTGCACCCATTTCTGTGGGGAAGTTTTGAGCATATTCGGATTCAAATTCTGACCACGGTATTACTTGGGCCATCTTTACCCAACGGTTATCTGGTGACAATTTAGACCCGTTGGCTAGTTTAAAGTCCAAGGGTGGGATGGGAGCAAGCTCAACCTTTTTGTACATGATCTCAGGTGGTGATGCATGGGTTTTGGCCTATTTTACCTGTTTATCTGGCACTTTATTCTCGATCGCCCGATCGAAACCTTTCGCGACGCAATATGCGATCGATTATTCAGCAAGCCCTATTTACGGGTCAGTTATTATCAAAAACTATAACGGGACAAGTTATAGAAAACAAAAAATTATGTTTCGCCGAACTTGAATCACCCATCAATTGCGATCGTGATTTTTCTTAACTTATTCAGCAAGCCCTATTGTAGGGCTTGCTGAAAAAGTGAGAAAACAGCATTTAGAAAGATGAGTGAATTCGAGTTCTCCTCGGCAATATAAGT
>NZ_JAUBSA010000152.1:0-4667 GCF_036702115.1 Microcoleus sp. LAD1_D5
TCTTACACGTTGTCAACGCCGAACGCGAGTCAAAGTCTTTTGAGGTAAGGGTTTTAGGCTTATTCAGCAAGCCCTATTTAGGACTAAACTCAATGGCTAACTCAACTCAAGAAACACCGCAACCAGACAAAAAAGAATTAACTGACATCACAGCTAAACCTCAAGAACAACAAGAAGAACCGCCCAATAAAGGTGACGGGCGAAAATAGTCGATCGACCTTCATCTGCCACGATATAACTCCCGAATTGCCTTAAGATCACCTACTTGTTATTTTCTCAGCATCCGTGTTCTTCGCTACGAGAGCGGTTGCTATAAATTGGTATTCTGCCAGTAGTTCGGGAGTAAATAAACAAACCCGATTTTTTCCAAAAATCGGGTTTATTATTGACAAATTATTCAGTTTGTGAAGTGGCGTTGTTCGATCGTAAATTCGGCTTTCCCGGCTTCCCTCTGCGTCCATCCAAAGAAACCACATCAGCCTCAGAACTCTCTCTAGCCACCCGAATCAGCAACCCCGACAACAACAAACTTGCCAACATCGAAGAACCCCCGTAACTAAAAAACGGCAGCGGCAAACCCGTAGTCGGCAAAACCCCCGTAGCCACCCCAATATTCAGCAGCGACTGTCCCACCATCACCACCATCACCCCAATCGCCACCAACTGAGACTCAGTATTTCGAGCCTTCATGGCTACCCTCAAAGCCACAGTAGAGTAAGCCGCCAACATCAGCAACAGTGAGAAACATCCCACCAAACCAAACTCCTCAGCAAACACAGCAAAAATAAAATCGCTGTACTGAATCGGCAAATAAAATAATTTTTGCTGCGACATCCCCAAACCCACACCCCAAATGCCCCCAGAACCCACCGCCAGAAGACTTTGAATCAACTGATAACCGTCTTGCATCGGATCAGCCCAAGGATTGAGGAAAGACATAATCCGGCGGCGCTGGTATTCCCTAAAACTAATACTTAAAACCGCTAAAAGCATTCCCCCCATAGCTGTTGCGCCCAATTGCAAGTAAGGCAAGCCAGCCGCTAAAGCCACCAACCACAAAGTCATCCCGCACAAAGCGGTGGTGCTCAAATTAGGCTGCAACAAAATTCCCAACAGCATTGCACCGAAAATTAACAGCCAAGTTAAGCGAACTTTATTCGTCAAGCGGGACCAGTTGCCGAAAATGCGGGCGCTTTGGAGAACAAAAAACGGCTTGATCAACTCAGAAGGTTGAATAATCGGAACCGGGCCCAGAGATATCCAGCGAGTCGCCCCGTTGATTGTGGTTCCCACTCCCGGAACTAAGGTCAACCAGAGCAATCCCAGCAGCAATAAAACGCCTAACTGAGATGTTTTCATGATGTAGCGCAGTGGGGAGTACACTATCAAGTTAAAGCCGGCCAGCCCGATCGCCACTGCGATTAGCTGTCGTTTAAAATAATAAAGGCCGTCTCCAAATTCATAATTTGCAATGGGATAGGAAGCCGAAAACAAAGCTGTCAGCCCGACAAACAGCCACAGAAAAGTCAGCCACCTCAGCCAGCGGGCCTCAGCGGCCCATTGAGACGCGCTGGGGTCAAAAAAGGGAATCAAGCGTCGAATGTCATTAGCCATAGGATTTTAGAATGATCTCAATAAACTCTAACAAAGATGGCTAAAGTACCAGATTGGTTAATTTACGCATTAATTTGCTCGCTGTTATATGGTTTGTGGGGATTTTTGGGCAATTTAGCCACTAAATATATTGACTACAAAACTGCTTTTGTTTATGAAGCAATTGGCGCTATTTTAACTACTTTATTTATTATTTTCCACACTAATAATTTTAGTTTTGAGGGAGATGTTAGGGGGATTTTGTTTGCGATGTTAGTGGGCGTTTGTGGCACGGTGGCATCATTAGTATTTTTTATAGCCCTGACCAAAGGTGAAGTTGCCAATGTAGTGAGTGTTACATCTATCTACCCGCTGATTACTATATTATTATCGTCTTTATTCTTGAAAGAGGCTATTACGTTACCACAAATGCTTGCTGTTTTGTTAGCGATAATCGCAGTTATACTTTCTGCTTATTGAAATATTGGTCAATGATTAAATTAACAACGCTGGACATTCTTTCTTCTGCTATAACAACAAAAAAGAGGTCATCGCGACCTCTTACCCCTCTACTAATCCAGCTTCGGCTCTTAAAGTAAACCTGTATTAGCTCCGGGCTTACCGGTAGCCAGTTGCACTTTAATAATTCTGCCGCCCATTTTCATAATTCTTTGCTGTTCCCGGAACCAGTTGTCGTAAGGAACGAGCTTAGTAAAATAGGTATTTTGCAATTCGCGCTGAGTGCGAATGCGAGTTTGACTGGGGACGCAAGCAGTCACCTTAAACATTCTCATGGGAAACTAACTCCTGAGTAGGTTTACAGATTATTAGATGGATTTTTTAAAGATTGAAGGCAGGGAGTTAGGAGTCAAAACTAGCTCGTTAAAACTCGTCGGGCTTTCTCGACAAGCCTTTGACGGTCTAGCAATCACTCTCAACTTCCCTGACCTCTTTTCAAAGCCAAAGGTAACAAGTCCAAAGTTAAAAGTTAAAAGAGGCAAGAAATAAATGTTATTTCTTCTTCTTTCTTCCTTCTCCCTTTTTCCTTCTTCCTGAGTCTTAGCTCAAGCCAGAGCAGATGTAGTCGAAATAGACGCCCATTTCTTTACCAGCGTCAGAACCGACCAAACCGGCGGTGACTTCTTTCATTGCTTGGATTGCTTGTACGGTAGAACCGATGGGCACGCCCAAGGAGTTGTAGGTTTCTTTCAAACCGTTGAGCACGCGCTCATCGAGGATGGAAGGGTCGCCAGCTAGCATAGCGTAGGTGGCGTAGCGGAGGTAGTAGTCCAAGTCGCGGATGCAAGCTGCATAACGACGAGTGGTGTACATATTGCCACCGGGACGAGTTACGTCAGAGTACAACAGAGACTTAGCAACTGCTTCTTTGACGATTGTGGCTGCATTGGCGCTGATGGCTGTAGCGGCGCGGACGCGCAGTTCGCCAGAAGCAAAGTAGTTCTTGAGCTTGTCTAGAGCACTGATGTCGAGGTACTTACCTTGAACGTCAGAGGAATTGATAACGGCGGTAATTGCGTCTTGCATGGTTGTCTTGTTTCCTAGAAAGTGGCTGAGTCAGTCCAATTTTGGAGCTAGAATTTGGAATTTGGGATTTGGGATTTAAGATTTTTAAGTGGCTGGTTATTTGCAAAAGCTTTTAACTTGTTGCCGGCAACCCCCAATTTTTCAATCTAAAATCGAAAACCTAAAATCGAAATTCCTTACTGCATCGCACCGATAACGTAGTCGAAGTAAGAGGAAGCTTCGGAAGCGTCTTCTCCAGACAGCAGCGAACTTGCTGCATTTTTCATAGCGCGAACGCCTTCGGCGACGGCTTCAATCGGGGTGCCGAGAGATTTGTACATTTCGCGGACGCCGACAATACCGATTTCTTCGATCGGAGTAATGTCGCCAGCTACGATTCCGTAGGTGATCAAACGCAGGTAGTAATCCATGTCGCGCAAGCAAGTTGCGGTCATTTCTTCGCCGTAAGCGTTGCCGCCGGGAGAAACAATATCAGGGCGCTTTTGGAAAAGTTGGTCGCCTGCTTGCTTGACGATGCGTTCGCGGGATTCGCTCAAAATTTGGGCGATGCGGACGCGGCGTTCACCAGAGGTGACAAAGCTCTTGATCCGATCTAATTCACCTGGGCTCAAGTAGCGAGCTTCGGCGTCTGCGTTGACGATTGATTTGGTGACGATACTCATCTTGTGTGTACCCGCTGGATATTTTGCTATACGAACTGCTCCGCGCTGAGCTAGCGACGGCGGGCGCTTGCATCCCTTACCTTTCATGCTCAGGCAGGAGCTTTGACGGGGAAGGCTGGACTTTCCACAGTCAGCAACTGTTAAAGTTGTTGGCCGCAGGCTGCCTTCGGTGTTTGACGGCGCTTGTTCTTCACGCCGGTGCGCTTGTGAGTGCTCGCACTAAGCCTGTCGCTTACAATACCACAAATGACTGATGCGATCTTTAATTTATGATCGAGATTGCAGCAGGCCACTTAGTGGCGATCGAGTGACTATTGGGCAGTTAGTAAGGATATTGCTTCTCTGACACAACTACCTCTCGCAAGTATTTTGAGGCATTATGTTCACATTCTGAGTGTTACTGTAATAGTTTGTAACATTCCTTTTCATGTTTGGGCCCTCGCTTGGGTCTTCTAAGTTAAATTTTCACAGTTAAAAAACTGGCTATAATTATCTCCCAGCAAGGATTGCAGGCTATCTATTCTTCGCGAGGCATTTGGGGCGGGCGACGGAGCGAGGCTCAAAGGCTTGCCCCTGAGAGGGAGAGAAGCGGGAGATGGGGGGAGACTGGGGGGAGATGTACGATCGTCTCACATCTTGCACCGTTCTCAACAAGTCTGGGACGGGCGGGATCTCCCGCCAAAGGAGTGTCAACTTAAGGTAAAACCGATAGTCCGTCAGGGGTTGAAACCCCTGCCTCAAAGCGAAAGTCCTCTAAAAGAGGACTAATGAATTATTCAGTCCTCTAAAAGCAATAGTCCGGACAGTTTTTATATGGCCCAATGGCTTATTCTGTAGGACTTTGAGCCACTGTGGATAATTAAATCA
>NZ_JAUBSA010000153.1:0-4621 GCF_036702115.1 Microcoleus sp. LAD1_D5
CAAAACTTATATTGCCGAGGAGAACTCGAATTCACTCATCTTTCTAAATGCTGTTTTCTCACTTTTTCAGCAAGCCCAACTTAGACGCGGCCAACGGCTGAAAAACAAATTCAAACCGAGCGAACTTACCGTTTGAGTCGCTGCAATCCTTGAGAAGTGTTGCCAATACATCGGGCTGGATGGTTCCAAAAACGCTCAACCACAAACCATCTAAATCCGCCTTAGTTCCAGAAGCCCGCAGAACTGTGCTGCCTGTACCGTTCCAGAACTCAAGCAAGTCCTCATCGTCGCTACCCTTACCCCCTCGGTATTGATTGGCTGACTTAAATAGTCCTGCCAGTTCGTCGCAGCGGTACATCAGAGCCTGATCGGGATGCTCTGCGACCTGATACAAAATCCCTTCACCTGTAGCTTTGGAGAAAGAGTAAAGTCTTTGGCGCGGTGGTTTCGGTGGCGGGCCTTGAGGTTCATCTCCTGATTGTTTCTTTTTGTGGGACTTATAGTCGGCAATTTCCTGCTCGTAGTCGTCGCAAGCTTTGCGGTACTCTTCCCGTGCTTTCTCTCGCAGTGGCTGCATTGGCCGGTCAATTATTGCCCGCATGATGGGTGATTTCTTTTGAGATGACTCAGCTACAATGCCTGCGAAATAGTTAGGGGGGCAGCGATAATCGGTATCGCGCCGGAGCAGAACTTCTGAACCAACCTTGAACAGACTAGAAACTTGAGTGAGGAGCGCTGCTAAGTAGCACTCGGTTTTCAGATTCAGCCGTGTTGCCAAAGTCTTAATCGGCGCTGCAAGGCTGGCTGGCAAAATCTCTGATAGTTCAAGCTGTGCTCTTTGAGCCGAAAGCAATCGGGCAACTTCGGCCGCGGTATCCTCTTGGTTTATTTCTTGCTCTTGCTCGCACTCGCGGTCGCGGTAAATTTTCCAAACATCTGCAGCATTGACTCGGAACCTTTGAGCTAGCTCGGAGATTTTAAGCTGTAGCTGAGATTTCTTGAGGTCGGAGTCTAGGAGCATTGGTGACAAGTTAAGACTTAATTGCATTTGTCAATCAATAATATTACTCAAAAAAACTGCTTTTTTAGGAGTGGAAAATTCACGCTTTGAGAGGGAGTAAGTATAAATATCATGGAGGCATGATTCCTCGATCGCCAAAATCTCAGTTTTATGCCCAAAATCCGAGTAAATGTTGAGCATAATTGCTGATTGACAAATGCTTTCTTAGATTAACTTGTTACCAATGCTCTAGGAGGTGTTCGATTTCTTCCCCTAACTCGGAGATGTCGGGAATCTGGAATTTCTCAGGATGGATGACTTTTGCTGTTGCCGCCGGGGGAATCTCAAAAACTTTCTTCTCTCCGATCGCGGCTTTGATATCCTCTGCGGTTATTTGATGTTGGTCGATCCAATCAGCAATGTCTAACCCTTTACTTTTGAGTACGTTTTCCCACCTTTTAGAGTTTGGGTAGGGATAAAGCCATAGGGCGTTAGGGAATTCCTGAGCCAATACCTCGGCGTGTTTGATACCTGGTTCATCGCGATCAGGAACGATAACAACCTTTGCACCTTCTAAATCGCTTGTGTCAGAGCTTCGCCACTTGCTAGAGTCACCTATGTTACAGGTAGCGGCCAAGCCTAAATCCCACAAAATGTCCGCACAAGCCTCACCCTCGACAAGGTAAATCAGCTCATTATTTGCGATCGCCTTTTTGACCTCTGCGTAGCGGTAAATAGGGATATTTTCACGCGCTACCCCTTCCGTGCCTCCTATCCAGCCAATCTGTCGGGAACTCTTGCACTTGCCCCAGCTTTGCTGAGTCCAGTCAGGCTTGCCACCTTGCCCGTCGTCAAACCTTACAACTCGCACCAATGGGGAGCCGTCGCGGGCGGGGTATTCCCAGTAGCGAGTCTGCCGGGGGCGGATACCTTTTTTGTTGGATGGGAGCGTAGTAAATTTTCCCGTCCTTATCAGCTTTCGATGTTGCTTCCCAGCCCGTAGCGGTTGGCTGTTCGCGGTTACAGACTGACAACTCACCGATTGAGTAGCACCAGTCAGGCTTGCCACTGTGAGGACAAGGATTGTCTTTTGTTACACGAATGAGTTTGGCGGTACTTGCAGGACGTCCGTTGTTCCAGTTACTATTCATAGTAAGAATTGTTGGTCTCGCGACCATATCCAAAGACCGCTGCTTCAGGTTCCAATTGAGTGCAGCGGTTTTTTGGCGTTTACATTTGTCGAAAAATTGAAGGCATAGGAGGAACAGCCCGCGAATTAAATTGCGGGGGCAGGGCTATCGCTGCGAGCGCAGCCACCTATTTCGGCTTTCGGGATAGAAGTAAAAGGTTTCTGAGGTGGCGGTCTAGTACCAGCGCTTGTCTCAATTTTCTCTACTGATTCAACCCCTGTATCTGTGTCGTGGATAGCGCCTGAGAATCTCAACCTTTCGGGAGGTTCAAGCTCTACACGCCAATTGAACTCATGCCAGATTAAGAAGGCTTCCCACCACGTAGCCAGAGGTAGAGATTCATCTGGCGCACACAACTCAATTTGACAATAGCCTTTACCAGGGCGCTGTAGCCTTTTCATTGCTTCTGTAGTGAGCGCGTGCTGATACATCCGTTGGATGTCGGATTTAGGGCGAGAGAGGATGATTTTACGCGCACGACTATCGACACTCGCCAGGAGCGCTTCTTCAAGAGATTTAGAAGTTGCGAGGTCGATTTTTATCATTTGTCAATTTTACTCCTCCTTTGGGTTCCTTCAGAAGTTGGCAAACAGAGGGTCAAGAAAGGGGGAAAGATTAAACTGGCGACACCTTAAGGTGTCGCCAGTTCAGTCTGTCTCACACGTCTTTCACCGCAAGGGTTTGGGAATGTGTGCTTCACTAGCAGTCTTTACACCCAAAACTGCATCCCACGGTTGAGGTTGGGGTTCTCCTGGTGTTGGTGTTGGTGAGACTGCTACCCCAAGCTGAGGTATTTGCAAGTCATTGAGGTAATAGGCGTACTGATTCCCCTCCCCCCGTTGTGGGTAGAACTTGCCGTTAGTTTTCCAGAAGAAGTCCTTGCCCCGCAAAACCGCTAACACCAGTTCTATTTCCGACTTAGTACCAGTCAATTTTAAGGCTGCTGTTGTTGGTATAGCCTTTCTCAAAAAGGTGAGGTACGAATTTTGACCTGGAAAGCTTGACAATACAGGGTTTCTGTATACCTCATTTATCTGAGAAACGCTATATATTCGGCTGTCTAGTCATCACCCTCCCCCTCAAACTGATTGAGTAAATCTTGCAGTTTGACCTTACCTTCTGAGAATTTTCGCCCTTCCATTTTGAGGACATTTTCAATAATCCAAGTGGGTGATTTACCCGCTTCCTTTGACTTGCAAACTTCCAAATATATAGGGTAATCGGGAGACTCGGAAGCGGAAGTGGTATTCTGCAAGTCGCTGTGATATATAGCTTCCAGCGCTTTCCGGCTTTTTTCCACGTCAGCCCCAGGGCTTGCCAGAATAAGTTCTGCTTCCTGCTGTCTTTGTTGCTGGGAAATGTAGGCACTTGTCGAGATTTCATCAATTACATCGGCATTAATCGCCCTGGTTTTGATGAACTCAATTTCATTTTCCTCTGCTAGTTTGCGGGCAATGTTACCCGCCGATACTGCACAAGCAATTGCTGTACAGAGACTTAAACCTTGCACCGATTTGTGCCAGCCAATACGCTCGTCAAGTGCGGTCAAGGAAGCTAGCCACAGCGCAACGGCCGCGCCGCTAAGGACGAACATTTTCAACTGCATAGAAACACCCCCGCGCCGATGCCTGCCATTGCCAGCGCTGCCATCAACAAAGCTTGCAGATTTTGCATTGAGATTTTGAGCCAGCCACTAACCGAAAAATCAAGCAGCCAGCACAAGCCCCACAAAACAAAGGCTGCTACTGCTAAAAAGACGATCGCTCTCATTGCCATTGGATGCAAACTCGCTATCCATCCCAAAAGGGAGGAAGCGATGCACCCGGCAATAAAGTAATTTGCCAGATACATCGCTCTCATTAGTTTGTGCCTCCCATCAACTTGGCTTTAATCGCATCAATCCGAGTCCTGCCGTCGGAGTCTGCTTTGTCAATCCCAAAACCCAACCGTGCGTAACCGGGTCGGAGTCCGTGCAGTTTCTTGGCTAAACCAGCATCAGCGCGCTTCTTACCGAGTTCATTCTCTGCGACCACTCCCTCATATTTCCGGTGCTCTTTGTGCACGGTTTTGTCGGCTTCCTCAATCTTGGTCAAAGCTTTGTAAGCCCGCTTAGACTGCCTCGCGCCGTCGGTCTTTTCCTTGGCTAGCTCTTTTAATTTGTCGGCTTGCTCGCGGTCAAAATAGCGCGGGTCTGGCACAACAGGAACAGATCGGATGCTGGAAAAATTGCCGGGTGTATTCGGGGTAATTACTCCTGCATCAGTCTGTGCCAATACCTTAGATTTGTCGATCGCGTGGTTGCCGTCGTTGCCAGCCGAAAGTTTGCCAGCGTCCGACTGGCCGCCACCGAATAGCGGGACTTAAACAAAAAATACGGTGAAAATACGTTATAATGCTTGCATAGCAAGCATATAACGTTAAAGAATGACCA
>NZ_JAUBSA010000154.1:0-4484 GCF_036702115.1 Microcoleus sp. LAD1_D5
CTATTGAATAAGCTTTCATTTTTTCTGGTGAGGCTACTGAATCTAGTGTACCACATATACATGGAATCTGCTGTAAGTGTCAACTTCAGCTTTTTGTGCGCCAGTCATCCCGCCCACCCGGCACTCTTCGCCAGGGAATGAATTCCACGGGGCTTATAGCTAAAGTCCTCTCAAAGAGGACTGAAAAACTCCTTAGTCCTCTTTGAGAGGACTTTAGCTTTGAGGCAGGGGTTTCAACCCTTGCCGGACTATCGGTTTTACGTTAAGTTGACACTAATGGGCAGTACCGTTTCCCTACAATTAATCCGGGTAGGGAAACGGCACTGCCGTTTCCTCCGTTTCTCTCCTCTGTGAGTGTAACTATAACGTTTTAATTTGCTCAATCACCCAGTCAAAAGTTTGCATAACTTGCTTGAGGGCAGATTCATCTTGCAAAGTAAACAAAGCCAGACTCGGCGACCTTCTCTCCCCAGGTTCTGTAGGCAGCGACAGACCGATCGAAGTCAGTTTACTTCTCAATTGCAGCCAATTGTGATCCGCATTAAACGGCGGCCTGGAACCGTAATTATCAGCAGAAATCTCCATTCTGCCAGCAATATCTACAGTGAATAACTGATAGGGTTTTCTTCCCCTTTGAGGCAATTGAGCCGCGAAACCGCCGTAGGCATCCCCCGTTCCCCAGTGGATTTGAACTTCGGGTTCTTGACTTTTTGCCCACAGGTAAATTTCTTTTGCTATTTGCGCCTCGTCCGCGCCCCGTCTAGCTTGGATTTCCGCAAAAAATGAAGATTCATCCCAGCGCCTTCTTTCGCGCGTTGCGCTGGATTTTTTCTGCTGTGCTTCCGCTGTCTGACCGATCACTCTGGGAACCAGCGTTTTCAAACCGTCTTCGCTTACATACTGCTTAATTTCCAGGGCCAAAACTTCAACCGGGTCCATTTGTTCGTTGAGAAATTCCACAACTCGGCGCATTTCAGCAGAAATCTCGTCAGCTACAAACACTAAGCGAACTTTACCGGCTTGCAAATTAGTTTTAACCTTCTGCCAAAATCTGTCTTCATTAGCATTTGCGCCGAGAAACTCTTCAAAAATCTGTTCGGGATCGCGACCCCGATCGCGACAATTAGCTTCAAACAGAGCAATAATTGAATCGACAGGCCAGTAAACCAACGCATTAGCAGCATAGTCGATCGACTGACCCAAAACTTTTTGCCGCAGTTCGGCATTAGGAGTTCGCCGGACATCCACCAAAGTAGGAACTGCATTTTGGTCGAGAAACAAATGATCCAGCGACCACTGCACCGCTGTTTCCTCATCGCTAGGTGCAGCTTCCCGCGAAATTAACAGCCATCTCCGCGCCGTAGCCCGATCGATTTGGTCTCCCGCGATCAAATTGGGATAAGTTACTAGCAAGTCTTGTAACTGGTCTTCCGAGTCGTAGGGCTGTTCCATCATTTCTACCAGCCTGTCGTCGTCCTGAATCAGATAAATACCTCCAGCCATGCAAGCCCACCTACTTAATTTTAGATTTTAGGTTTTAGATTTTAGATTTTAGATTTCAGGCTTAGTTATTAGTCTTCAGTCTTCAGTCCGCAGCCAATAAGTTGTGAAGGCGGAAGGCATTGGTCAGAATTCAATAAAAATTTTGAAGTCAATAATTTTTATTGTTTGTTAATTCAACAAAAAATTCCTTCTGACCAGTGACTGATGACTAATAACTGATGACTGATGACTAATGACTAATACAACCAGTAAATACTCGCTGTGCCGGCCCGGTCATGTAAATCCGCCCAGAAACTTCTGCCCATTCGATTTCCAAAACGCCGCCGGGGAGTTCAACCGCAGTTGCCCGATCGCACTTCCCTACCAACACCCCAGCTACCACAGCAGCACAAGCACCAGTCCCACAAGCTAGAGTAACACCCGCGCCTCTTTCCCACACCCGCATTTTTACGTAGTCCGAACGTATCACTTGAATAAACTCCGTATTGGTACGCTGCGGGAATGCTTGGTTGTGCTCGAATTGAGGCCCGACAGTTTCTAAAGCAACAGCCGCAACATCCTCTACAAATGTAATGCAGTGAGGATTGCCCATGCTGACGCAGGTAACAGACCAAGATTTATCAGCAACTTCGATCGGCACATCTATAACTTTCGCATCCGGTGCGGCCAAAGTTGTCGGAATTTCCGCCGCCAGCAGCCGGGGAACTCCCATATCCACCTTAACCTGACCGTCCGATCGCAATTCCGGGGTAATCACACCAGCCAGAGTGTGGATGCGGTACTGAGTTTTCGCCTCTGACGCTTCCAAATCAGCGATAAACTTAGCCAAACAGCGAATCCCGTTGCCGCACATTTCCGGTTCCGAACCGTCGGAGTTAAAAATCCGCATCGTATAGTCAGTGCCGTTTTGACCGGGAAGAGCAAATATCACACCGTCTGCGCCAATCCCGAAATGTCGATCGCACAAATCCACAGCTTGTTCTGGTGAGATCGCGGGTTCTGACGAGTGGCGGTTGTCAATCAGAATAAAATCATTTCCCAGTCCCTGATACTTCGCAAACTCGATCGGCATAAAAACAAACCCCTTTTGGTTAAAACTGATTAGATAATTTGATGACCAAATTACCCATTTCCCAGTATTATAAAACTTGTAATTGCTCAACCCCCTTGACAAGAAGAGGAGATAGACACTAGATAAAGGAATGGAAAAACTCCCCGACTTAAAGCAACTATCGAACGAGGCAAAAGAAGCCTTGATAGTAGAGCTATGGCAAGAAATCCCAAAACTTAGCGCAGCATTAGCCACATAGGAACCTGGCACCAGGCTCATCTCCCACCAAAACTAGCAAAAATTCCAGCACTCCACCATCCAAAGGTTTCAAGCCGAACATTAAGCCGTCGAAAATTCAAGGAATAAAAAGACAAAGAAGCCTAGGAAGAGTCGGAGGGGTTCGAGAACTACATCCTCATCCCGACCAAACAATCATCGCCCAAGTCAAAAATTGCCCCCAGTGTGGAGAGAAAGTCACCGCCGCCACCCAAAAATTGCAATCCGTCTACGAAAAAATCGAACTACCCCCTATTCGCCCCATCATCACCCGAATAGAACGTTATGGTGGTCAGTGTGCCTGCTGTCAAACCGAGTATCTGGCCCCTGTACCATGGGGAATGGAAGCAGGTTCACCGTTTGGCAGTTCAATTCAAAGCTTGGTCACATATCTGGGTTACACTCATGCCATCAGCTACGAACGGCTATCGTCCATATTTGCATCCGTTTTTGGACTCAAGATTTCCGAAGGAGCAATCGCAAACCTGTTGGCAAAAGTCACGCACCAGTTTAGACGACCCAGTAAGTCAAATACTACAACGGTTGCGGCGGGCAAAATTAATTTGTTCAGATGAAACCAGTGCGAGAGTTAACGGACAGTGGGAGTGGGAGTGGGTGTTTCAGAACCAGGATGTTTGTTTACACCTCAGGATCCCGAGTCAAGGGACAGGGGTAATTAACGAAGTTCTCGCAGAACATCGTCCCGATATCTGGGTGTCAGATTTCTCCCGCGCTCAAAAAAATCACCCAGCACCACAATGGCAAGTGTGTGAGTGCCCATCAACTGCGGGATTGCCAATATGCGATTGATGCTCTTGACAGAATTTTGGCCCCAGCGATGAAGAGGTTATTATTAAGGGCTTTTATCATCCATCGGCAACGGGAGAATATGGATGATACTAGACTCTTGAGATATCGAATAAATTTACAGGAAAGATTAACCAAAATTTTGGATTTAGCACCACAGCATCCGGATGGTATACGGTTACGAAAACGTTACGGTGGGCTGATTGACAATTTATTTCTATTTCTGGAAGATGCGACAATTCCACCCACGAATAATAGTAGTGAACAGGCGATTCGGATGAGCGTGATATTTCGCCGTGTGACCAATGGCTTCCGTTCGGAATGGGGGCGAGATTTGTTTGCTGCCGTTCGTTGAGTTGTTAATACTGGCAAGCGTCAGGGTTTAACTGCTTATCAATCTATTCAACAAGCTCTCTCTACTGATGGCTCCCTTTTTTCCCCTAGTTGAGCAATTACGACGAACTTTATCGCCGCTTCCACAGCGCTCTTGGGTATTTGCAAGCTGACCTCGACACCATTGAAGGCACAGGTAAGGGTGTGAATGATAGCGGCCATCTTGCCGACCTTCTCAGGCATCTTGCCAACCATTGCTCGGATACCCTGTTTAGGTTCTGCAACCCGTCGGTCTTCCGTGGCATTGTAAAAGGCAGTAAAAAGTCGCTTAGCTTCCGGGGTTAGCTCCATCTTCAAGGCCGGCAAAGCATCTATTTTTGTGTACAGGCTGCTAAGCATCGGCGTAATGTCAAAACTTCCGCTGTCTTCCTCTGACAACTTAGGGCTTGCTGAATAAGCCTAAAACCCTTACCTCAAAAGACTTTGACTCGCGTTCGGCGTTGACAACGTGTAA
>NZ_JAUBSA010000155.1:0-4309 GCF_036702115.1 Microcoleus sp. LAD1_D5
TTTTGGCTGGCATTTTTGTAAAAATTGACTAAACTTAATTTTTATTATACCCTATTTAAAGGTACAACAGCTTATCACTTTTCTAGTCATGAACCTTTCTACCTGGTGGCGTCGGGTTTTTTGTATGTTTTTATGTCTATTGGGAAAAAGAACACCTAATTTGGGGTGGGAGATAATCCCCCATTATAATTGGGGGCAATCGATACACAAAAAACTTATCTTTAACCGAGCTTGAATATATCGATCGCTCTTGTTATTGATTTGCGATCGATTATTCAGCAAACCCTAGATACTCATGTATTACCTCCCTATGTCGTCGCAGATTTATATCGTAGGCGCTGGAGGATTGAAGATGCTTTTAATACCGTAAAAAGACTCTGGGAATTAAGTTATTTGTGGACAGGTTCTCTCAACGGCATCCAGCTTCAAATTTGGGGAACTTGGATATTTTATGCACTCTTGGTTGATTTAGGTGATGCCGTTGCTGACCAACTCTCTTTACCAATAGATTCGATTTCCTTAGAAATGATTTACCGGGGTCTTTACCATTTTTATGTAGCTCATCAAAAAGGTAAGGCAACTAACCTGATCGAGTATTTCGCCGCGCCCGAAAACCAAGATTTAGGTATTGTTAAATCTCAACGAAAGCCCAATGTTAAGTTAATTGTTGCACCTTTCCCCGATCGACAGCGAGGCAATCATCAATTTTTCTTTGATACCTCTTCTGAAATCCCCTTGACAACTGGCATACAGGCTTAACTTGTTACCAATGATACTACCCCCAGCCAAACCATCTTTGGCTGTTTTTACATCGTGACAATGTTTGTGTAAGAGCTGAAGATTGGTATATTCATCCCTACCGCCTTTGGAGCGGGGGATTTTATGGTCGATTTCCCATTTGTCTTCAGCTCTGAAAATCAATCCGCAGTGGTTACACTTACCCCTTTGACTCTTCAGTAGAGTTGCCTCTTTTGTTGAGATTTCAAGGTGTTTTCCCTTTCTTGTACTCCAATAAACCAGGTTTCCGTCGTATGGAGACGACTCGCCTTTAACTTTCACATGACGGACTATTGGAGTCTCGCTATGCGTCCTTAACCGCATTAAGTTTTCACTTTTTGCATTGGTTGCGAATACCCAGTTGTTACCGCCAATGGTCTGCCAGTATCTATTGATGATCCATCGGATAGACTTTTGGGGATGACGGCGTTTTGCCCAAGCCTTAAGTTTGCAAAAGATTAAATGGTCTTGAGTTTCGTAAGCATCACTGCTCACAACGGTTGAGTAGTAGTTTGCCCATCCTCGGATAATTGGATTGAGTTTTCCAATTAGCGCTTCTTGAGTTGCTGTTCTCTGGGCGTAGATGATGTTTGCTACTTGCTCGTAGTGTATCTTCTGCTTTTCTTGGCTTGGGGTGATGATTGTTTTGAAACCTAGTAATTTTCCGTTATTCTTCCCAGAGTGATGTTTTCCAACTGGGAATTGCCGTATATTAAACCCAAGGAAGTTGAAACCTGGGATATTTCCCTCGTATTCCTCAAGGGTGTGGGCTAGGCGAGTTTTACTAGGCTTCAGTTCTAAGCCCATACTCTTTAACCATTCGGAGATTATCTCTTTGCATCTTTGAACAACGGTTATGTCTTCGTGGAGAATTACGAAGTCATCGGCATATCGGATTAGGTGGGCAGCAGAGATAAATCCTGCGTACTTTCCTTCCTTATAAACCTTCCTTTTTGGGAAAGCTTGAGTTATCCGGTTCTCCATCCCGTGGAGGGCGATATTGGCTAATAATGGGGAAATAACCCCACCCTGCGGTGTACCCTCAGATGTTGGAAACAACTGCTTACCGTCCATCACTCCCGCTTTTAACCAGGCTCGAACTTGTCGGCGGATGGTGGGGAATGTATTTAATTTTTTGAGCAGTGCTTCATGGTCGATGCGGTCGAAACATTTGGCAATGTCAGCATCTAGCACGTATTTGGCTTTCTGACAAATTACCGTGAATATTTGCTCTATCGCATCATGGCATGAGCGTCCGGCTCTGAACCCGTATGAGTTATACCATTTTTTTAAAGATGTGATAGAGATAAAGAATGTAAAATCCAAGACCATCCGGTGAGAAAACCAATGACACGCGGGCGTGAAAGATACCAAAACTTCCTGGACTTTTATGCGGAGTTCGTCAAGATTACTAAATACCGACCAAGCTAAAAAAATTTTCAGATATTCCCACACTCTTTCTGTGGGATTTACTTCAGGACAAGCCGGAGGCTGAAATAGTAAAATGATATTGTCTGGTAATTCAGATGCGCCTAAATTATGAGCTGGTGCGTTATCAACTTGAATGATGTGTCATTCATGAGGATATTGTATTGACAAAAGTTGTAAATATGCTTCAAAACAAACTTTGTCTAAATGGGAAAACTCCAAAAAAAAAACTTTTTCCAGTAGCGATGGATACTGCCCCATAGAGCCAAAAACACTCAAATTTTCATTGATGCTTCCCCATGGGCTTTACCCCTGAAAGCGTCAGCTTGCGCCGACGAATTGTATGTAGTCCTAGGTGAGTTTCATCACTACACCAAAACGTGACTTTTTTATATTTGTTTACTTGAGGTAAAGCTTTGTGTAGTAAAGCTTTTATCTGTTGATGCAAGTTATTTTTAAATTCATTAATTGCCGTAGTTTTCTGAGAAATACTGCGAGGTCTTGGAATTTTTAATTTACTTTTTAGTTCCCCTCTCACTAAAGAATATACAGCCTGGTAACTACTGGTTATTCCTTTAATCAACCAGAGCCAGAGATGAACTTCTTGATAACTCTGAAATCCTTCGGGGTCTCTCAACTCTTGTTGCAATGAAGCTGCTACTTCAACTGAGAACTTTTTTGGGCGACCAAAAACAGAAGAGATTTTTTAACAAATTTTCCAGACCGCCCTCTTTATATTGAAAGAGCCAGCGATGAATTGTTGCCTCACTTTTACCTAAAACTGCCGATACTTCCCGCACAGTTTTTACTTGTTTTGACTGAAATAAATAAAGCATTTGGACTTTGTTATAAGCTAGGATTCTTTTTTGGTGTTTGAGGATTTCTCGCAAACTTTCTACAGATTCGGTAATCTTTATATGAGGACGACCAGACATTGTAATTCTCTCCTTTACTTTTTACACAAGTCTATCATATCTTTAAAAAAATGGTATTAGGTTCAAATCGCGCTTCCCATTCTGGCTCTAGTACCAGCTTGACAAGTGCTTGCAGGGCTCGGTCATTTATTGTCGGGATGCCTAATGGTCGCTTCTCCTTCGTCCCAGGCTTGGGAATCCATACTCGCCTAGTTGGAGCGACTTTTGGGCTTAATTTGAGTTTGGCAACAAGGGCGAGACGTTGTTTTGGGGTCAGGCTTTTAAGCCCATCCACACCAGCCGTCTTCTTGCCGCTGTTGTCTTGTGTTACCCGCCTGACCGCTAAGCACCTTGCTGACCAGGACTTCATCAAAGTCTTTTGGAGTCTGCGTACTGCTTTAACATCGCCACGTTGAGAGGCTCGATAAATTCGCTTTTGGAGCTCATAGACCGACCGTTCCAGCTTTCGCCAGTTAATCTGTCTCCATTCCACCATCGGTTGTGACCGTGTTTTAGACATATATACTCTGACTTGCAACTTTATCTTCCAAACCACAGTGAGTCTGTCTGCATATCCCTGTCATTAGAACAGGGCATTGGCTTCTGACTCTATCCCACCTGTTCGCAGCATCCGGTTAGCACCTACTCTTGGTTTTCGACCTCCAAGAGAGCATACGAAAGGTTACTTCGTTCCTGATAGCCATTAATTGAATCTTTAGAGTTAATGCTTTCCACCGGGGTTGTTGGGAGTGCTACTGATAAAGTCGGACTTATCAGTCCCTAACCCGTTGCCTTTTGGCTCCAGCGCATAAAGCCTTATTTCGCTGGCTACCTTTCACGATGGTTCAAGCGCATCTTCGCTTTCGCTACTCATGGATTCTTGCTAAAGGGATTGCCGACTTAGGCTGTCAGTTACCTTCTTTCGCCCTGCTTTACCAGTTTGATGGCTAGTCTCCTGGGTAGGGGTAGTGCTTTCACCACTGCACCTGTGGGGAGGGATTTGTCTTTCTGTTATTAGGCAGGAGTCTCACCCTCATGGCTATCAAGTTGTCAAGGTTCAGTTAGGATTAAGCTGTTCGGCATTTAAAAGACGATAGTATGGTGCGCCAGTATAGAAGTGTTTCCCCTGTAAGCGTAAGTGTTCGCGCCTGACGCGCCCTACAAGCCTCGTTAGTGGTTTAAATGCGTAA
>NZ_JAUBSA010000156.1:0-3830 GCF_036702115.1 Microcoleus sp. LAD1_D5
AACGCATTAAATTGAGAACAGATCGTCCTACTTAATATTTTGTTACATACTTAGGCATTTTCCTGCCGACTTACTTATGGCGCAGTAAATTATTTAACTAAACAGTTTGTTCTGCGAGAATATGCAACGGCAAATTCTGAGAATACAGTTGCTTTCTTAAAAGATTTACAATCTTTAAATCCCGAAGCCAGACATTTAATTATTTGGGATGGAGCTAGCTATCACAAATATAAAGAGATGAAAGCTTACCTAGAAGAAATTAATCAAGGCTCATAGCGGGATGAATGGCCTTTAACTTGTGTCCTGTTTGCTCCCAATGCTCCCGAACAGAATCCGGTCGAAGATATTTGGCTTCATGCCAAGACTTGGGTGAGGAAATTTGGGAAGCGGATCGGTTCTTTTTCCTTGGTTAAATGGTTCTTCAATTTTACCATACATGAACAAAGCTTTGACTTTCTCTCTTTTACACAAATTTGGTAGTTTTGAACCAACACTCAATGGAACTGCTGCTCGATCGAAACCTTAATTAATTTACGAATGATTTGCGATCGCTATATATCTTTCGATCATACCATAAATGTGCAACACCAGGTTTCCAGGACTTGTAGTCATGTAAAAGATTTTTCACAACCGGGAAAGTCTCACTCCTTATTGGTTTGGATCGGAACGATAGCGAGCAGGCGGCGGAAGTTCCGCTCACTCTACCCCACAGCCCTGTCTTTTAGTCCGCAGTTTCTAATTCCTCTAATTCTTGCGTAGACTGCCATCCAGCTTGCCAGAGCGAGCGGTCTTTGAGCTGTGCGGCGTTCAGCCAAAAACGGACATTTGGATCGCAAGCCGCCACCATTTCTGCAAATACCCATTTACCTTCGTTTTTTCGGTTGACCACTTGAAAGTGTCTCCACCCCCAAGTTTTTTGGTGTGAAGTCCATCGAGAACCAACTAAATAAGGAAATTTTTGTTTTTTGCTCACAGTATTTTTGTGGAAAAATATATTAGGGCGTGTCATCAGTTAACGTAAAGAAAGATCAAGTAAAAACAGACCCAAATAAAAGGATTTACTCGCCATGACCAGCCGTCGTTATGCCCTACGGGATGACCGGTGGGAAATAATAAAAGACCTGTTACCAGGACTAGACGGTTATGTAGGTGGGACTGCCAAAGATAATCGGTTGTTTGTGGAGGCGGGGTTGTATCGCGATCGAGTCGGCATGCCGTTGCGGGACTTACCTGAACGGTTTGGGGACTTTGGAGTCGTACACATGCGCTTGGGTCGATCGAGCAAAACTGGGGTGTGGCAACGGGTATTTGAGGTGTTAGCCGAAGAAGCAGACAACGAGTACGCGATGATTGATTCCACCATTGTCCGCGCCCACTTTTCCCAGCGCGGGCGTAAAAGGGGGGTGCAGACACAGAAGCAATTGGACGTAGCACTCGTCGGGTTGAGCACCAAAATCCATGCAGTGGTCGATGAAGAAGGGAAATCCGGTCAGCTTTCACCTCACGCATGGATAAGCCTGTGACGCAAGACGGTGCAGATGTCCTCTTGCCTGACCTGATGGCGGACACTTTACTTGCAGACAAAGGATACGATGCTGATGCACGGTAATCAATGTTCTCCAAGCGCCAACCAAGGCCGCCGTGATCCCCTCCAAGCTTAACCGCACCACCAAGCGCGACTAAGACAAAGCCCGTCATTTAATTGAAAACTTTTTTGCCAAACTCAAGCAATATCGTGCGCTCGCCACCCGCTACGACAAGCTCAAGGTTAACTTTCTGGGTGCAATTTACCTCGCTGCTACCGTGGTTTGGCTCAACTGATGACACGCCCTAGAAAGCAAGTGAATAGTCATAACTCGTTCTGTTTGATGATATTAATTCCCTACCAAAGCTCGTCAAATCCTCCCCCTCTCCCCTTCTCTCCCTCCCATCACGAACATAACAGATAATATAGAGGCGCCGCAGCTTACATGAGAGTTCACCTAAACTCTATCTGCAAGTAGATGCGTTTATTGTAACTTGCAGCAGTTTCGCATGCGTTCAAAAGTAAGGGCAGTTCAATGACTGCCCCTGTATTAGTTATGCCTATTGAATAGGATAATTTTTCAGGCGATCCACAAATAGCAAATTTATCCAATACGAGCTAAATCGTGAATCTCAAATCTAAAAGCAAATAACCCAGGTTATAGCTGTGCACAATAATCCCTTCTGTGAAACTTACTCAAATCTACTTTTAGAGCAGGTTTGACGTTCACTTCCTGCTTTTACCAAGGCGGTCGGCCGCTTCTTGTCCACAGGCGTGTTTTCGAGCCCAACTTTCCCTACAAACATTTTTTCAATCTTAATCGTGTTTCATTGATCCTGTACAGCTCAATAAAAACGCACTTTTAGATAAGATTGACTAATTTCTTTGATTCTGTCGCTACCTCTTGATTACTTCCCTGTTAAGGCTTTTGGCCCGATAAGTCCAGAGGAAGTTGGGGAAGCCGGAGGCGAACCGCATTTGTTTGCAGCCAGAGAGTGATAGCGTGCTTCCGTTGCGGAGTCACGTACTCTCCTGGTCGGATCACGCCAGCACAGACGCCGATGTTTTTAATAAGGGTTTCTCGCTCCGATGAACTTGCACCCTGTAGCAACCTGACTTGGGCTTTGATAAAATCCACGTTCATAGCTGAAAGTAAAAGTAAGTAAAGAACTCAGTTAAATAGCGATGCTTTGGTTCCGATTGTAACTCTAAAACCACTTGGTATGAATCAAATTGATTCAACATCCCCAGGATGGGGATCGGGGCGTCTAGAGCTAGCCAACTTTATTTACTTTATCTGTTTTTGCTAGCAAAAGTGTCACTATGCTAGCAGTTTTGGCAGAATTATTTATAGTTAAGAACTGTTACAAATTTTGGTCGAAATCCACAATACGGCAGAGTTTAGTGCTAACGCTACTTTCCTGAACTCAAAAAGTTCAGCATTGTCTCCAACTCCTTGCCTTCCTAAGTTTTACACTCCCCGATTGGGAAGCGATCGCTCGGAGAACATTCCTCTTTGATCGCCCCTCTTAACACCCGGACACTGCCACATCACCCTATTGATTTAGATTTTCCCGTAGACTGGGCTGTGGACTATAACTTCAGGCATACGTGTTGTTACCGGGGCTACAATAAGCGAGCAAGTTTTTATTCTTGTTTCTCAAGGAAATATTTTTTTGATTTTCTTGCAAAACCCTTATTTGTGTTAATTAAGGCAACTTTGTGATCTCTGGGCCAACGAAGACTCGGAGCTTGTGAATCCAGATATTTTGTGCTGTGTGGCGCTGAATCTGTTTCCTGAATTCATTGGGGGCGATCGCTCCTCCGCGAGAATTGCCAGTAACGGCTCATTTTGTATAATTCATAACATATCGGTCACTGCTAAAAATTTAAAAACAGCACAAGTTTAAACAGCCTTCCATCCTTTGATCGCTCCTAATAGCGCACAAAGAGGGATAAAAAAAATTAACTCTGCATACCCGATTTTTTAAGGCGATTTTACCTTAGCTATTTGCCTTATACCATTTTTTTAAAGATGTGATAGACTTGTGTAAAAAGTAAAGGCGAGAATTACAATGTCTTGTCGTCCTCATATAAAGATTACCGAATCTGTAAAAAATTTACGATAAATCCTCAAACAGCAAAAAAAAATCCTAGCTTATAACAAAGTTCAAATGCTTTATTTATTTCAGTCAAAACAAGTAGAAACTGTTCGGGAAGTATCCACAGTTTTAGGTAAAAGTGAGGCAACGATTCATCGCTGGCTCTCCCAATATAGAAAGGGCGGTCTGGAAAATTTGTTAAA
>NZ_JAUBSA010000157.1:0-3589 GCF_036702115.1 Microcoleus sp. LAD1_D5
AGGGAAAAACTTTTTGACTCCAACTTTTCACAACTGATAAAAAATTCCACACACATCTGCGGAATGTGGGTTACACCGTAAGCAGGGGTGTCAAAGTAAGGGGCGGCTCCGACTGCTGCAACTCCCCTGGCATTTGCGTTGCCATATATAGTTGAACTATTGGTGTTGTAATTGTTGATTTTGAAGGTAGAGGAACCACTCGCCACGTACTTCATCAAACCGGGAGCAGCACCCGATCGCTTGGCAATCATGAGATTGAACTGATCCGAGCCAAACGAACCATCATTGCGGAATGTGAAATACTCGATCGGATCTCCTCCCACATTTGACAGTTTGCTGCTAGCCAAGATTTTTTGTTTTGTATTGTCAACCAGGTAAATATCGAGGTCGTTGGTTGAACGATCGAGCGGTGAGTCCCATTGGAATGAGATCGCGAGGGAATCGTTTTTCGCCAGTGTGATGCTTTGATAGAAATCGACCCCAGTTCCTGGATCGAAGTCATGAAGTTCTCCATAATCCGCGAAGAACCCAGCCGACTTGAAATCACTTTGATAGCTATCGCGAGCAGAGTTACCCGCAGCAGTAAAGTAGGAAACACCCTGTTTGACGACCTCATCGATCGCTTGGGCAATGATGCCATCTTGGAACATCGGTTGAGATGCGAAGCGCAGGTCGTCTACAATGATTTGCGCTCCTTGAGCTGCCAATGCGCGAATACCATCAGCCATAGCCTTTTCACTTGCTTTTGACAATTCTAGCTGGCTGTTAAACTGACCGCTGGCATAGCCTGTATGAAACAACAAATCGGCTCCTGGAGCAACATCGTGAATAAGTTGCAGCATGGCTCTGCCTTCATCTGTCGGCGTAAAAAAGTTATTTCCCAAATCTTCTGCCAACAGCTGGCCTTTTACGGGCAAGTCACCGCTTGCCATGTCTTGGGCCGCCCCACCCAGCCTGTTGAAATTATTAGATAAAACCCCGATTTTGATGCCCGTGCCGTCTACCCGAAAACCATCGCGCGCGACATCCGATCGCATTGCCCGATCGCCCTGGCTGGTTATTAATCCTCGATTCCCCAAGGTGAGAAAGGCTGCATTGCCGATCGTGCTTGCATGGGTATTGTTCAGAATTGCCAGTAGCTCACCGGTCTCGGTGCTGATTAATGTATCGTTGCGATTGTCCCCTGTGCCTTGAGAGATGGTCAACTCATCAAAAGTTAACCCTCCAGCTAAACCGATCCGATCGCGCTCACTCAGGTTGAAGTCAACAATCGTATCAGTTCCTTCCTGTGGTTTCAGCGCAAAGATATCGCGATCGCTCCCACCGATTAAAACATCTCGCCCCGCACCGCCCCAGAGTATATCGTTGTCAGCATTACCCCAAAGTGTATCGTTGTCACCGTTGCCCAAGAGTATATCGTTGCCAGCATAGCCCCAGAGTATATCCTTGCCAGCGTTGCCCCAGAGTGTATCGTTGCCAGTAGTGCCCCGCACGATGTCATCACTGCTCTGTCCAGCCATGCGATCGTCGCCGCCTTGTCCATCCATCGCATCGTTTAAGTGGTTGAATCCTTGAATCTGATTGTTCAGATTATTCGGGAATGCGATCGGGCTGGCGCTGTTGCTGTCGAGAAGAAGATTGTTTTGAGCGAGGGAAGTAGACAAGCTTATATCTGCAAAATCATTTTTCATGGAAGTTGCTCCAAATTACAAAATTTATTCATTAGGACGATCGCACGGGTGGTCAGAAACCGCGTTTTTTAGCGAATCTGCGGGTCGCAACCAAGTATTTTCGTAAAAACCCGGTTTCGAGGAGTCGGAGTGCGTCCAGGACTGTTCCTGCGAAACTAGACAGCACCTGGGCGAGGAAACGGTGCGTGAAATACATCTGAATTGACAAAGCAATCAACCCTTCAATCCTGTGTGTGCTTTTTTCTATAGATTGAAAAGCCAGTAATGAGTGAACCGAGTCCAAAAAGGAAAAGAATGAAAGACCATATAAAATCGTTTGTTCTTCGACTATCAGGACTATCCCCTATATCAATCCGAGCTTTGACGGGGGAAGAGTCTGGGTCATACACTACTGGAACTGTTTGATTTTCCTCCGCAGACGTGCAACTGTTGGAAAACACAATAGTTTTTCCCCGGTTGGTCTGAAAATTCACGGTTACGTCACAACTAGAAGAACAACCGTATCCTCCTCCATAACAAGTTGTTTTTTGATTTTTTTTAGTGACGATGCCCGAAGTTCTAACTGCTCTAGCTCGAAAGTCCACTTCGGTTCGATAGCGATCGGGAATCGTCACATACATCCATCCAGCTAATGACCAGAAAAAACCAGGCAGGAGTATGAAAAAAAGAGCTTTCCAAACCAATTATTGGTGTTATTTTTGTGGTTTTTGAGCGTAGGTCGATTCATTTGATTTCAACTCCTTTCCTGAGTTCAAAAGATTGATTAATTAACGCCTTCTTGGCTTGTCCTTCTGCCGGTGATATTCCCTCATCAGATTATTTTTTCTCAGCGGATCAAATTCCCTCGGCCAGGTATCTTCCATCGGCCAGGCATTTTCCCTCGGCCAGGTATCTTCCATCGGCCAGGCATTTTCTCTTTGACATTCCTTATCACTTCCGCGAACAATATTTTGAGTTTTTTGGTCAATTCTGACGTTGAAAGTACCAGATTCAATGATGGTGTTACCGCTTTTTATCTCATAGTAAAAGTGGTTTACTCCGGGTTGCACCGCTAAATATCTACCGCTATGAATTGTGCCAAGAGACACTTTAAATCCTTCCGAATTTGGAGCTTTTTCGTATTCACGATCGGTATAGGGAGAAGGGTTGTGGTCAATCCTAGGGGTGACATTTCGGATCACAACGCGCAACCCTGGAGCAGGCGGCATCGTGCTAGAAATGAATACTGCTTGTCCACCGATTTCCTCTGTGGTAGAGTAGGACTGACACCCGCCGGAGTCATTGTATTGAGTGACAGATTTAGTGATTACACCCATATTAAATTCCTCAGATTGTTGAAATCTGAATCCAATTTGAGGGGCAGGCGATCCGGATTGTGCATGGGTAAGATTGGACATGAGTGGAACACTCAACAGTGAAAATCCAATGACTTTAGAGACCCATTTTGCTTTGGTTGGTAGAATTGATTTTTGTGTTTTCATCGGCTTTACCTTGCAAATATCTGCAATGAACAGCGACTTTTAGTAAACAGAAGACTGAATTTCAGTAGTGCCAAACTATTTTTTAATTCGAGTCTTTCTTTACTTGAATCTTAAGCAACCCAGATGGGAATTTCACTCGTTCTACCCACAGACCTGATGAAGAGATGGGTGCAATGTTGATTGCGGGAAAGTGCAACTAATCCAAAAATATCTTGCCGCCTGATTAACTTTATTGTAGGGACACGGCTTTATTGTATGGGCACGGCAATGCCCTGTGCCTACGAGGATCGAAAGAAAATTACATGGGGCCCCGAAACGAGTTTTTTTACGAAAATACTACCTGGAGTTTAGACTAAAAAACGATCGCACCTAAAAGTAGCTGCCTCTCAACCGCAGGCAAGTTATTGCTCAAAAACT
>NZ_JAUBSA010000158.1:0-3559 GCF_036702115.1 Microcoleus sp. LAD1_D5
CTTTATTTGGTTGTCAATGTTCGGATGATGTTTCTATTATTAACGGTATTGTTAACGTTTGTAAAGGGGTGTGGCGACAGTTAAACTGATGACTGCGATTAGGAAAGCTGATGAGAGGAGAGACAGGGCCGTAGCTTGCGGGGCCCGACGCCATCGCCAGGGGTTTTGTTAAGAAAGTTGAGGGTTTTGCTTTCTGTAGGTCAGCTCGTGATACCTTTCTAAAACCTGAAAGCGGGAAAGTCCGGTGCAATTCCGGCGCTGTGCCGCAACTGTAAAAGTCAGAATGCCGATTTCGGGGGCGCTTTGTGGGCGTTTACTTTTGGATTCCCTGCGTAGCACGGGGAGGAGATTATTTGTTAGCTTTGACTGATTTGCCAACTTGTCCGGGTTTATTTTATGGTTCCCAAGCCCGAGACGGAGTTTTATCGAGAATGCGGATTCCGGGGGGAATTTTAAACGCGCAGCAGTGTCAGACGATCGCGGATTTGGCTGATCAATACAGTACCGGCTGTTTGCAAGTGACAAATCGGGCAAATTTGCAAATCCGAGAAGTGAACTCGGAAATTGTCGCGGAAGTCTGGAACCGCTTGCAGGAATTGGGGATAGCGTCTCGCCGCGTTGAAGTTGACCCGATTCGCAATATTATGGCAAGCCCGACAGCAGGGATCGATCGCCAGCAGTTACTGGATACTCGCCCGCTAGTGAAAGCTTGGGATGATTACCTGCAAACGCATCCCGAATTGTCGGAACTTTCGCCTAAGTTCAGCATTGGCTTGGATGGCGGGGAATCGGTTTCGATCCAGGCTTTGCGTAACGATATTTTATTAGCTGCGGAAGGGCTTTCAACCCAATCACAAATCTTTTTTCGGCTGCATTTAAACGGCGATACAGGAATTTTAATCCAAGAATCGCAATGTATTTCAGTATTAGCCGCCCTCGCTAGCACCTATCTTGAATACACCAAAAATCGACCTCGAATTGATGGCAAAAAACCGCGATTGCGTCACCTGCTGGCAGATTGGGGCGCTGAAAGTTATCTAGAAAGGGTACAGCAGAATTTACCATTTTTATGGCAATTCACATCTTGCACCTTTCCCAAAAACAGCCAAGATGCCTCATCTGAAAAATCCATCACCCATCACCGACATCTCGGCATTTATCCTCAGCAACAGTCCGGTTTCTCCTACATGGGAATTGCACTGCCTCTCGGTAGGCTAGAATCAAAGCAACTGCGGAATTTGGCGAATTTATCCCAAAAGCTAGCCAGCGGTACCGTGAGACTTACGCCGTGGCAAAATCTGTTGATTTCTGATATCCCCAACTCCCAGCTTTTTGAGGTAAAAAAGCAAGTCGCCGATTTGGGATTGCACTACTCGGCGACTGGCCTAGATTCGTGCTTGGTGGCTTGTGCCGGCAGCAGCGGCTGTGCGTCTGCTGCGACAGATACTCAAAGTCACGCCCTAGCAATGGCGAGGGATTTAGCGCAAAAATTGACGATCGACCAACCGATTAACATTCATTTCAGCGGTTGCGAAAAGTCCTGCGCCCAGCACCGGCCAATTGATATCACGCTGGTGGGAATTCAGATTGAGGGAGGAGACGAGACGATCGAAGGTTACGACATTTATGCGGGTAGAAAAGATTTGCCCTTCGGGCGACCAATTTTTCCGGCGGTGAGTGCGATCGAGATGCCCCGTGCGATCGAGCAAATGTTGCGGGTGTATCAGCGGTTTCGAGAGCCTTTGGAGTCATTTGGTGAGTTTGTCGATCGGTGGGCTATCGACCAATTGCAGCAGTTATTCAGCACCGAAAATGGGAATTTCAAGTAAAAAAATATCCGATTCAAACTGACAATTTTTAATCACTTCTCTTTCTATCTCTCTTGATGTTTCTTCCTTCGCGTCCTTCGCGCCTTCGCGGTTCATTCAAAAAATCTATGTCACAAATCTCACAAACTTCCCATAGCAGTTTTAAACAATGATTGACTACATTCGAGACGGAACAGAAATCTACACCAAATCCTTCGCCACAATTCGAGCCGAAGCAGATTTGTCAAGCTTGCCGCCCGATTTAGAATCGGTAGCCGTGCGACTAATTCACAGTTGCGGCATGACCGATATTGTTGCAGATTTAGCAGCTTCGCCCGGGGCCGCCACCTGCGGACACCAAGCCCTCTCAGCAGGTGCGCCCATCCTGTGCGATGCCCGGATGGTGGCCGAAGGCATCACTCGCAAACGCCTTCCCGCTGACAATCCGGTGATTTGCACTCTCTGGCATTCCGAAATCCCGGAGTTGGCGCGACAAATGGGAAATACTCGATCGGCGGCGGCGCTTGATTTATGGCTGGACAACTTGCAGGGTGCGGTTGTGGCGATCGGCAATGCCCCGACTGCTTTGTTCCGCCTACTGGAAATGCTGGATGCCGGAGCACCCAAACCGGCTTTAATTCTGGGTTTCCCGGTAGGATTTGTGGGGGCTGCCGAATCCAAAGCCGAACTGGCCGCCAACAGTCGGGGAGTGCCATTTATTACGTTGCACGGGCGGCGCGGTGGCAGTGCAATGGCAACGGCGGCCGTGAATGCGTTAGCGAAAAAGGATGAATTATGACTAAGGCTACTGGTAAATTGTACGGTTTGGGTATTGGCCCTGGCGATCCAGAACTGATCACATTGAAAGCTTATCGGATTTTGCAATCGGTGCCGGTGATTGCCTATCCGGCGATGGAAAATGGTAAGGTGCTGGCGCGGGCGATCGTCGCAGATTATCTGCGCCCGGAGCAAATTGAGATTCCGATGCCGCTGCCTTTTAGTCCGACGCGATCGTCTCAACCTTATTATGATATTGCTGCCGAGAAAATTGCCACACATCTGAGCGAGGGACTGGATGTGGCGGTGCTATGTGAGGGGGAACCTTTTCTCTACGGCTCGTTTATGTATCTATTCAACCGTTTGTCGGGGACATTTACCACTGAAGTTGTGCCGGGAATTTCTTCGACAATGGCGAGTGCGGCTGCGTTGGGAGTGCCGCTGACTTATCGTAACGATGTGTTAAGTATTATGCCTGCGACGCTGGATGCTGAGGTTTTGCGCGATCGACTGGCGGTTGTTGATGCTGCTGTGATTATTAAGCTGGGCCGGCATTTTGCGAAAGTCCGGGACGTGCTGATTGAGTTGGGACAGTTCGATCGAGCACTGTATATAGAACGCGCAACTATGCCTAATCAGCGAATTCGGGCGATCGCAGATGTCGATCCCGCTGAAGTTCCCTATTGGGCTCTCATTATGATACCCAGCCAGCAAAAGTCTGTATCTTAATATTTCCATGCCTGAAGGCGACGCGCTTCCAGGCTTTACCTACTTTTTTGTGCATTCTTACCTCTTTATCCAGTTTTCTTCAGATTGATAACTTAACCTTATAACTTACATCAGTTAATCTGTTGTTAAAATACTTTACAAACCTTAGAATATGCTTTATGTTTATTAACATGGCGGAACACAAAGCCGTCACGAACATTGAAAACCAAATAAAGCAATCATAAACAAATGACAACAACCTTACA
>NZ_JAUBSA010000159.1:0-3481 GCF_036702115.1 Microcoleus sp. LAD1_D5
AAGTTAATAGTTGGGATTCAATCCAGTCAAGCAAAACTTTCCATTATATCATAAAATTATTTTGCAAGAGGTCTAGTGTTCTGTGAGGTTGTTATACCGTCGCCTATATCTCACGGCTGAATCAAGTTTTGTTCCGACTTACGGTAGCGGGCAATCAACCAGCGATGTTTAAGGGATGGATACAACAACATAGCTGCAAGAGGCAGTCCCGATCCCCCCAACGTTAGCAAAGTATAGACATTTATAAAGCCGACTACAAATCCCATACCTAAAGCAATTCCCAGCACTGTGCTTAGTGCTGACAGCGTTAACACAAAGCGATCGAGTGTGATTTCTCTCCAAAAGTCACGATCCAGAAGATGAATAACAATTATATCCACCCAAACTCCAAACGCGGCTCCAAGCATTGCACCTGAGAACGCGCCAAAAATCAGCGCGAAAAAGGCAACAGAGAAACTGTGAGTCATATATATCGCCAGTCCCGTAAAAGTTAAGCCTATACCGCCCCCTATCCAACTCCATGCTTTAATTCCAAGGTGTCCTCCTGTCCCCCAAATAGTTGCTACTGTGGCAACAGCTAGAGCAATAATTCCTATAGCTGTTTGAGACCAACCTAAATTACCGATGACTATAGTTGTTATTACTGTTGAAAATATTAACAATACTGCCATGCTTTTGTAGGGAGGTTTCTTAACATCAATTGGCAAAGGTGCTGTCTGAACCCTGATAGTTACATCATGTGTTTCTGGTGAGGCATTTGTATGTAAAAGAAGATGACGCTCGTAATGTTTATCTGCTGCAAGGAGGGAAGTATCTACGGCAATTTCACATTTTACTAAATTCTCCTTAAAACTAGCAGGTGAGAAGGAAATCCAAGCATGGGAATCTGGAGTATGTGGTGGATCTTGAAGATGAGGAGATACTTTCCAACTTCCCTCTAGCAAAGTGTCAGGCATTAAGTTGCGAAAGTGAATTTTTTGGGTGATTTTTTCACCTAACCGAGTTGCTCGAAAAACCAGAGAATTTGTATTTAAGCTGACTTCTGGTACTCGAAAGACATACAACGATTTAAGGTCTTCCAAAGCTGTAACAGCATTTGGATAGCGATCTCTTAGCCTCGGTTGCACCATCTTTTCCAACCAGCTAACAAATCGTAAACTTAGCTGTGGGATTAGCTGGCTGAACCGAATAAGATAGGGGTCATCCTCGTCCGTTAAGTCCTGAAGTGCTGTTGAGGGCGTACCTGTAAGCAAACAAATCAAGGTTGCTCCCAACCCATATAAGTCAGAGGCTTCTGTAGGTTTCCGTAACTGTTCGGGGGGAATAAAACCGGGCGTTCCCTTGAAAACGCTACTGCCAGATACTTCCTGACTGCCAATTCGCGCAAACCCAAAATCGATCAGATAAACCCTGAGTAGATCGTCCACCAGTATATTTTCTGGTTTAATATCTCGATGGATGACTGGCGGAATTCGATTTTGCAAATAAACTAAAATCTCTAGCACCGATACAGCAATTTGCTTGATTTCTTCGGGTTCAAAACTGCGTAACTCTCCTAAAGATGGTGCATCGATATACTCCTGCACCATACAGAAACCATCCGACGTGGAAAACCCTCCTAAGTAGCGAGGAATACCAGGATGGTTGAGTCCTTGCAAAACCTGAATCTCTCGTTCATGAACACTAAAAGCTGACCAGTCAGAACCAGATTGAGCAAAACAAAACTGCTTGACAACCACTTGCTGTTTTATATCAGTAGTATCAATAGTTGAGGCAAGCCAGGTAACTCGTCCCCCTTCTCGATTACGTCCTAGTTCGCGGATCACCTCATATCCTTGGTAAGATAAATCAGGATAATGGTTCATCAGTATCTCCTAAATAATCAAAATACTATTTATTCCTGAATGTTATTGGAATAAGTAACAAAACTCTAATTATTTGCGGGCGATTCCTCTGTCGGCTTCCTAGTAACTTAATGGTTGATATTAACAACAAATAGCTTTCAACCGCTACTTAACAGCTAAACATCTTGGCTTTGCATCAACCGCTGCTTCAAACGCGCCGGATCTCCCCGATCGACCACTTGGCCCTTTTCCAACAAAAAAGCCCCATCACAATAATTCAACTCATCCAAACGGTGAGTCACCCACAAAGCCGTAATCCCGCGATTTTTCACCAACCGCTGCACCGCCGCCACCAAATCCAACTGAGAATCAGGATCTAACAAAGCCGTCGGTTCATCCAACAGCAAAATTTCGCAGTGACGGGCGATCGCCCCAGCAAGAGCAATTCGCTGCTTCTGGCCCCCACTCAAAGCATAAATCGGCCGCCGCTGCAAATCCAGCAAATTCACAGCCTCCAAAGCCTCCGCCACCCTCTCCCGCACCTGAACGTTAGAAAGCTTTTCCTCCACCAAACCAAAAGCCACATCCGCACCCACCGTCGGCATCACCAATTGGTGGTCGGGGTTTTGGAACACAAAACCCACCCGCCCGCCCAGGTCAATTTCTCCCGACTGGGGGTGCAGCAGCCCAGCCATCAGCCTCAACAGCGTAGACTTGCCGCTGCCGTTAGTGCCCAAAAGCATCCAAAACTCGCCCTTGGGTACATCCAGAGAGCAACCTTGCAACACTCGATCGCCCGACGGCCAGCAAAAACCCAAATCCCGCACAGCAACGGCTGACTGGCTCATATCGGCACCAACACCCCCAGCCCTCATTCTGCCGCCGACATCGAGACAAAACCCGGGGATCTGCCTGTAGATGACGCCCCCGATTTCTGAGAAACCACCACCCCAGAAATCTCGCTGCTGAGCACAGCCACCTTTTTCTCAGGATTTTTCTCGCAAGTTAGTTCCAAAATTTGCGGTTGGGAGTTGCGAATCGCCTCTAAAACCTGCTGGTAAACAGTCTCAGCGTCCTCCTGCAACTTCCGCTGCACCGACAGCGATACCGGCGTGTTCTTCACAATGATGTCAATGCTGAACATATAGTCTTAAAAACCTAAATCTGGAGCTCTATCCTCAGTATATATATAGGACTTACCCAAGGAAACGCAGTTTCTTAGAAAAATAAGAGGTTGAGGCCGATATATCTACGAAGCCACCGGGCTTCTGAGGCAAAGCGCAAAGACTCCTATAGAGTAGAAATTCCCAAATGCAGGGCAAGGACTTCGGGGGCTTCGAGGGCTTCGGGGACTTCGGGGACTTCCGACAAGTCAAGATCCGGAAGTTTTTTAATAAAAACTTGCTCTTGTAAAGAATTACCTCTATAATCGTTAATACGGTAAAGAAAAGTAAACTCTGTTCATAATCCAACTTGTTTTCTGCTAAGCAGAGGCAACGGTTAGAGACTAATGACTAGAGGCAGATCCGTTGTAATTATATCCATTTGGAGATTTGCGTAAATGACAATCGCAGTCGGACGCGCCCAGACCGAAAGAGGCATATTTGATGTCCTCGACGACTGGCTCAAACGCGATC
>NZ_JAUBSA010000160.1:0-3408 GCF_036702115.1 Microcoleus sp. LAD1_D5
TTGATTTAATTATCCACAGTGGCTCAAAGTCCTACAGAATAAGCCATTGGGCCATATAAAAACTGTCCGGACTATTGTTAACATGGATATCACTTTTAAAACACTATATTGATCATAGTATTTAAGGATTTTATGATACATTAACTCTATCATACTTTAGTATGAAAAACTCTAGCTCCGACTTAAACTTGGCCTTAGCCGCTCGCAGTTTTTCCCAAGCAGCTTCCGTTCCAGGTTTTGGTGGTTGGGCGGCAATTCGGGCAATCAGATCGCGATTTTTTTCTTCATAGTACAGCCGCAGTTCTTCAGCTTCCTTAAGAACCATTTGATACTCGGCTTCAACCTCAGCCCGATTTGCCTCAATATAAGCTAAAGCTGCGTTAATTTGTTCTTCTGTAAGATCGAACAATCCTCTGATAAAGTTAGGCGGATATTGAGCCGTCACGTAGTCCATGATATCGTAGATGGTGATGCGCGTACCTGCGATCGCTAGTCCTCTTTCTGTACGGATGATAGATGTTTGTTCGTTAGGTATGCTTGTCATATTTATAGCCTCCTAGAAGTTATTTTTATATGACTAGCTTATTCCGTGGAATTTTGAGATAAATTAACTCTATTATACTTTGCGATCGCTCTCTTAGGACGATCGCGGGAATTACGCGATCGCTCCTTCCACAAATAAACGTATTAACCAATTACTAAATTTTACTGCGACATCTGTGTGAGGACGCAAAGCTTGACTTGTAATTGCCTTTCCCAAAGGATAACCAGGTTCATCATGCCAAGCAAGATATGTATGAATCACTGCTTTACTACGATGCACTTCTTTGAATGTTGTTACTTTACTATCCTGTGCCTGTTCAACACATTCTCGTGCAAATGTCAAAGATGCTGGTTCTGCAAGTTCAGCACAAAAGTCTTCTAACATACCAGAATCTTGATTATTAGGCATCAGCCAAAACCCCAGTTTAGGTTCATCTGAAGAAGGCTCGACTACCGTTCCATCAGCATCAGGTTTGGTCGGTAACGTATAGTTGTAATGTTGTAACTTGCCTTTTATACTTTGCCATCTGCCTTCAAGAGAAGGCTTGTCAGCATCAAGCATAACTCCTATTACTTGAGGAGGATTAGGACGTATAATCAGCGCATTCAGTCGCTTCAAAACCCCGATATCTGAACCGCATTGATAGATACCGAAAGTCTTAGGAACATTATGAGCTTTGCATAAAGCCATCACCACATGGCAATCATTATCTCCTTCAACAAGTAAAACTCTATCTGTATCTTGCTTGCAAACACTATCCTTCTCAGACACCTCGCTTGTCTTACTCATCGTACTTCAACATCCATGTCAATAGAATCACTCAGGGTCTCAGATGTATATTCTGTTGCTTTTATCGATTCATTTTTGGCATCCAATCGGAAGAAAGCACCAAGGGTAGGATAGTTATTCCAGGCTTGGTAGAAACCCTTGATACAATCGCGGCTGTGAGTTGTTGCAAAAATTTGAACATTAAGTCTCTCCGATATCTGAAAAACAATATCCCAAACTTTCGGTTGCACGCTCCAGTGCAATCCATTTTCAAATTCATCAATTAATAAAAGTCCGTTTCGAGCATTGACAAGTGCAACAATTATATGAAACAAACGAGTCATACCATCTCCCATGCTCTTGAGAGGTAATGGTTCGTCTATGCCTTTAATTTTTACTAAAGGAACACGGTTGTCACTTGCACTACCTCTACTAACGTCCTCTACAAAAGCGACTCCAGTAACTCGATCGTCAATTAAACGAAGCGCAGAAATAACTTCCGACTCTAAATCTGTCAAGCTCGTTAAATCCCAAAGAGCAGCTAATTTTCGATTAGACATATTTGCTGTAGAAACAATCTGCCACGTGTATTTTAATTCGGATTCCTGCCTTTCATAAAAAATTCTAGAGCTACGTCGAATGTCTCTGATATTTCTATCTAATCGGAAAATTCTTCTAGTTCTTTCGCCTTCTTCTGCTACGAGAAAAACTTCAACATTAGATATATCTTCGTCAAAGTCCACATCAGAGATGCGAATTTTCCTGATTGTGCCTTCGTCATCATTTTTATTCTGGTATGCGCCAGCGCCGATCCGGAGTTTTATGTTTGAAGAAACTTCTCCAAGAGAAATCCCATCTCCTCCTATGCTGGGCAATTTATGCCCAAAGAATAGATGCCGCACAGGATTACTGATAAAATTTTGGGAATGTGGCTGAGCTTCGCTAAACCAAGTTTCTTGCCTAGACTCTACAAGCTCAAGCATGACGGTAGCAGAAGCGTTGCTGGCATATAGTTCTACTGCTTCAAGAAATGTACTTTTTCCTGAATTATTCTTGCCAACAATCAGGTTGACACGACCCAGATTTTTAACTTCAAGGTGTTTAAATAGCCTAAAGTTGTGTATCTGAAATGACTTCAGCATACAAGATTCCTATAAGTTTTTATAACTAGCTTATATCATATTTGCTTAAAAAGCCAGTTTTTGAAATAACTCCGCAATCGGGAGAGTAAAGCCGGGGACGATTTCTTCGCCATCTAGGGATTGAGTAGACTTAAGCAGGCGATCGGGTTCTTGGGACGATCGATAAACTAACACATACTTTTCTTTAGGATGAATCACCCAGACTAAACGCGCGCCATTCTCGAAATATTCTACGAGTTTGTCGTGAATTTCTTCCACTGTATTGCTAGGAGAAAGGATTTCTACGGTAAGATCCGGCGCACCTTCTAGGAAGCCATCGGGGAGCTCATCTAGCCCTTGCAGGCGTTCTTTTGCCATGAAGGAAACATCGGGCGATCGCTTGTTTCCTGATTTCATCTTAAAAGCAGTGCTGGAATCGAAAATTGCGCCTAATTTTCGCGTTGATACGCAGTTAAACAAGGCTGCACTCAAAATAACGGCAACATAACCGTGTTTTGCACCCGAATTTCCCATGTCAATTAGTTCTCCATTCACAATTTCATAGCGGTGTCCATCTCGGTTGAGTGCCATGAATTCGGCATCAGTCCAGATTTTTTTATCTGCTGATGTTTCAACTTGGTTTTCAGTTAGGTTTGACCTTGGGTTTTGAATTAGAGTAGCCATAGCTTTCTCCTAAAATTATATTTCTAGTTAAACACAATCCATTTCAAACTCGAAAAAATCGCCCTTAAAAATTAATCCGGCGATAGATTTCAGACATCGGAAGTTCTATATTTAAATTGTGCAGGACGATCGCCCGATCGAGCCGATCGCAAACTTGCCATTGCCAGCGCTCGCTACTTGGGCGCTCGCCATTATAATATTGCTCAATATAGGGCAATGGCACTGAAAAAGGCTTAATCACGCCCGCAGTTTAGCTTTCAAGACAGAGCGAGGTTCCTGCATTCGAGGATA
>NZ_JAUBSA010000161.1:0-3407 GCF_036702115.1 Microcoleus sp. LAD1_D5
TACTGGCAAGCGTCAGGGTTTAACTGCTTATCAATCTATTCAACAAGCTCTCTCTACTGATGGCTCCCTTTTTTCCCTAGTTGAGCAATTACGACGAACTTTATGCAATTTATAGTCCTTTCTAGTAAAATATAAACAAATATAATTTTTATAACTCCACAGGGATATCTAATTAATGGTAATGTCAATGGCTCAATGAATATCCGTCGAAAAGTAGCCGCCAAGGGGTTTCTCTCTCATTGGGGAGAGGCGCTTGTAATTGCGGCAGTAAGGGTTAAACGGCATAAACAGAAGAATATGGTTTAAGGTAATATTTGACTATATTTTTCTGAACTATGTCTGAATTTGAAACCGGATTGCCCAGCGTTCGCTTAATACAAAGCTACATCAAAGACAAACAACAGGTGCAGCTCAAACTCGTTACCGGCGACTTGCTAGAGGGCCGAATTTTTTGGCAGGATCATAGCTGCATTTGCCTCCTCGATCCCTCAGAAACACAAATTCTGATCTCGCGGCCAGCAATTGCTTATCTCAAACCCAACGGCTGAGGAGACGGGGAGAGTGGGAGAGGGGGACAGTGGGAGAATGGAGACGGAGAGATTGGGAGAGGGAGACAGTGGAACAAATCTTCCTTCTTCCCTCTTCCCTGTGCCCTCTTCCTTCTTCCTTCTTCCCTCTTCCTTCTTCCTTCTTCCTTCCCTAATCGCTAAACAACTTTTCGCTGACTTGGGCGGTGACAAAAGGCAGCTTTAAAGCAGGTTGCCGAACCGGCGGTGAGGCCGTCCGCTGCATCAAGCCGAGTTCGTAGAAGCCGCCGCACAGCAGTAAACGATCGCCTTCTTGCAAATTGGTAGTTCCGTCCGGCCAGCGAGTAAATTTCCCTTCCCGGCGGATCGCCCGCACCTGCACCCCGTACTGGCTAAGCAAATCTACCTCTGACAGTTTTTTGCCCGCCCAAGGGCTGTTTGCTGGCAGCCTTAGCCACTGGCAAGAACTGTCGCCCTGCGGCACTGCAACTTCCCCCTTCGCCAGCAACTCAAAACTGATGAGTTCTTCAGGTTCTCCCACTACAAAAAGTCGATCGCCCGACTGCAAAGCTGTCTTGCCGTTAGGATAATCAATTTCCTCGCCATTCTCGCGGACGATCGCCATCACACTCACCCCTGTCAACTGTCGCAAGTTAGTTTCTTCCAGAGTCATGCTGGCAATGGGAGAACCCGACGGCAAGTTGTACCACTCGCTGTTCATATCTCGAACCGCCACTTTCAAATCCCGCGAAACCGCCAAAGGTTCGCGCGGTGGCCGCAATTCCAGATAGCGGCTGCTGCGAATTTGCTGCACATCCCGCGCGATCGCCATTGCCGAGAGCCCCATGCCAGCCAGCAAGTGGGAAGACAGTTCTAAACTGGCTTCAAACTCCGGCTGCACGACTTCCCAGGCCCCCAGTTGGTAAAGCAGTTCGATGTCTTTATCTTGGTTCGCGCACACCACAATATCCAAATCCGGGACTAATTCTAAAGCCCGCTTCAGACACAAGCGAGTGCTCATGGGATCGGGAAGGGCGATCGCCATGGCTTTTGCCCGTTCCACCCGCGCGGCTTCCAATACGTGCAAGCTGGCAGCATTCCCGTAAATGTAAGGAATTCCTTGGACTCTGCACTCTTGAATTCTACTTTCTGACTCGTCGATCACCACAATTGAACAGTTGCGGCTTTGCAGCATTTTTACTAAAATTCTGCCGACTCGCCCGTAGCCGCAAACCACAACATGATTTTGTTCCGGCAAAGTTTCAGCTATTGCCACAGGTTGAGATGTTTCGTCAAAATAGCGCTGCAAAGGCCCAAAATTTTCCGCCCATTTCAATAACTGCGGCACGCTTCTCAATACAAACGGAGTCAGGACGAGGGTGACTGCCGTCGTGCCTAAAATTAACAGGTAAACGTCCCGCGAAACCAGCCCCATAACTTGGCCGGAACTAGCGAGTACAAAGGAGAATTCTCCTATTTGAGCTAAGCCCAAACCTGTGATTAATGCTGTTTTTAGCGGATAGCCAAATAGCCGGACGATCGGCGTTATAATCAAAAATTTGCCGACAAATACTAGAAATACCAGTCCCAGAATTAATTCTAGATGGTTCCAGAGAAACAGCGGGTCAATTAACATTCCGATGGTGACAAAAAATAAGGATGCAAAAATATCTCGCAAAGGCTCGACATAAGTGAGAGTTTGGTCGGCATATTCAACCTCTGAAATCATCAAACCCGCCACAAATGCGCCCATCTCGATCGAAAAACCCAAATATTCTGTCAGCAGCGCAATCCCTAAAGCCAAAACCACAACTCCCAGCAAAAACAGTTCCCGGCTTTCTGTTTGCGCGAGGTAGCGCAGCAACTGCGGTACGATCCAAATGCCCGCAACTACAGCACCGACAGCAAATAACCCGATCCGCAGCAGGGCCCACGCTACCGTCATGCCGATCGCTTCTGCTGGCTGGTTGAGTGCCGGCAAAACTGCTAGCATTAGCCCCAAAGCCAAATCTTGAACTACTAATATTCCCAGCATGACTTGACCGTGGGAAGTACCGGCTTCATTGCGCTCCATTAAGCATTTCAGTACGACTGCTGTCGAGGAAAGCGACAGAATCGCTCCTAAAAACACGCCTTGAGCGGGCGATTCTACCCAGCCTACAGCCAAGGAAATTGCAGTAGTAAAGGCGATCGTCAGCACAATTTGCAAGCCCCCTCCGCCCAAACTAATGGCTTTAACTTTCTGGAGTTCAGCGAAGGAAAATTCCACTCCCAAGGCAAACAACAGAAAGGCAACCCCGAATTCAGCCAGGGTGTCTACCTGAATTAATTCTTTAATCAGCCCCAAACCGGCCGGCCCAACTACGATCCCTCCCAGGAGATAGCCGAGAATTACCGGCTGTCGCAAAAGCGATGCAAAGAGTCCTCCTGCTGCGGCAGCAGCGAGAACTAGAACTAAGTCAACGATCAGTCGGAAGTCTTCTTGCACAACTTTATGAAAAAAGTATAAAGTTATATTATAGTCTCTAATGTGTTGACTAGGTTTAGTGGGTTGACTGTAGTTGAGGAACAAGCACAACGGCCACCCTCGACTAAGGTATTTTTTCATTGCACAGAGTTCAAATCCTCACAAAAAGCTTAACCTCTGGCAAGTTGATCGAGGGATTGCGGCGGTATTAGTGGTAATGTTTCACCTCAACGAGATGAGCGCCGAGAGATTAAATCAAGTTACTTTTTTTAAATTTATTTCAGGCTGGGTGGAGCGGTGTTGATTACTTTTTTGTATTGAGCGGTTTTATCATGGTAAGCTGTTGTACCTTTAAATAGGGTATAATAAAAATTAAGTTTAGTCAATTTTTACAAAAATGCCAGCCAAAAACC
>NZ_JAUBSA010000162.1:0-3180 GCF_036702115.1 Microcoleus sp. LAD1_D5
GGCCTATCTTTTTTTACCACAAGTGGGTCAACGCCTTACCTTGTCTAGCTTCTAACGGGGTTGTCACCCCCCCAGGAAAAATATATATGTCGTCCTCAAGAAAAAGGTAGAAATAGAAGAAGACATAGCAAGTTTTGGATTGGTTTGTATGGCGAAAATTGGTTAATTGCCAATGACTGCTGTTGGGAGTCGATAGCATCTATGAGGAGTTTAGCTCGCAATAAGCAGTCATTTTACCGGAGGGGGCTAAGAGCTAGAAAGCTGATAGAGCAACCGCTTTAGCCTCGTTGTCGCCCCCTGAACGTAAACAATCATGAGGAGGGCAACCGGAATTGATATGAATTGTCTCTCCTCGGGCCTGAAATAAAAATAGAGCGATAAGTTAAATTGACTAAAGTCTATGGTTCCATATTTCGAGCGGTACTGGCCGCAACCTTCCCGCTACTTCTACACTGGGCCAATTCGGATCAAAAGTCAAATTTTCCAACGTTCCATCGCTGTGAATTACAAACGTATCCTCAATTTTTGCTCCCGACAAACTCGGATTCCAAGCCACAGCCATATTTTCTGCCAAAATATCTGAAGTAGCCGGATTCGCCACAATTTCGCGCGCCAAATATCCGGTAGTTCCGCCTTGATGGTGTTCCGCAATTGCTTGAGGATATCCGTGCTCTTCGTAAGCAGTTTTAAGCGTATCATAAACCGCATTCAGCGTTAATCCCGGTCGACACAAATTTAGCGCCACTGCTTCAATTTCTCTGACTTGTCGGTGCAACTCTGAATGCTTTTCCCCAAGAAAATCGAAACAGACAAATCTGGTTAAATTTGCATACAAACCCCATCCCCTAGCGCAAAATACTAACATTGCTTGTCGTCCAATTTGTTCGGCGGTTGCTGTGGCGTGGCGGTACAGTGGCAAACGCCTTTCTCCAGCAACTAATGTCAGGGCTGGATGCAAACCTCTCGCCCACAAAGCCTCTGCACCGGCTCCGGCTAGCTGATATTCTGTCCATGTGGGTTTAGCGGCGGAAAGTACCTCTGTCATCGCTTCGCTGGCTAAAAGCCCGACTCGCCGATATCGATCTAATTCGCTTGACATCATTGTCTGTTTGCGAGACTCTAAAGAAGGGATTATTGGTGTTTCTTGCGCAGTTGGCCGATCGCTCATGACGTTACCGCCACCAGTAATTTCTTTGACAAAAGCTTCGCGCTGTGCAACATCAGCCCAAGGATAGATGTGCATTTGAAAGTTGGCTGGCAATTCCTCCTCCTGCAAGCGTTGAGCTTCGATTTCATCGGTGAGAACCCAAGCGTTTTCGGCAGTAATTAATATTTCTGCAACTCCGGTTTCTGCAGTTAGCAATACTGTATGGGAACCGCCGGCTGTGGCCCAGGCAAACCAGTCTGTACCGCGCAAGCGAAGGGCGATCGCTTTTGTTTCGGTTAAGGCTTTGCGGATGAATTCGAGTTTTGTATCGACTTCTTGGTTGAATGAGTTTTTCATAGATTGACCCAAAATCTAAAATCTAAAATCTAAAATAGATTGACGGATACAGCTTGCAATTCTTTAGCTTTTTCTTCGGGTAAAGCGTCGTTGGCAAACATTCCGGCGGCGAGTTCGGTTCCGGCTAGGTATTTTAATCGATCGCTCGATCGATAGGGGGGATAAAATTGGGCGTGCAAATGCGCTTCTGGATGGGGCTTCCCGTCTGTGGGCCCTTGAAACCAAGCCATCAAATAAGGGAATGGGCGATGCCACAAACCGTCGTATTTGAGGGTGACTGTTTTTAAGGCCTTAGCGAGTGATTGCCGCTGTTTTTGGGTCAAATCGATAAATGTAGCAGCGGGGGCGATTGGGGCAATCCACACTTCGTAAGGGTAGCGGGCACAAGCGGGGACAAAGGCGATCGCCTCTTCGTCTAAATAAATAATTCGCTGTTTGTCGGAAATCTCTTTTTGAATCAAATCTTGCAGCAAACCACTACTGTTTTTTTGATAGTAAACCGATTGACATTCTAACATCCGTGTCGGCACCGGTGGCACGAACGGATAAGCGTAAATTTGACCGTGGGGATGGTGCAAAGTTACTCCGACTTCGACGCCGCGATTTTCAAAGGGCAAGACGTATTGAATTTCGGAATTGCTGCCAATAACTGAAGTGCGTTCGGCCCATACTTCTAACAATAATTCCAAATGAGTTAACTCCAAAGAACCCAAGGAAGCCAGCGGATCTTGAGTGAAAACAACGACTTCGCAAATGCCTTTCGCTGGCAAAGTTTCTACAATATTTGCAGGTGCATTTTTTGCTTGCAAAGTCATCGAGGGAAAGCGATTGTCAAACACTGCTACATCGTAATCTCCCGGCGGCAATTCTGTCGGAAACTTAGGGTTAATTGTAGCTGCCAGCGGGTTGTATTCCGGCGGCGGCATGAAAGTTCTTCCCTGACGGTGGCTGGCGTATGCTACCCATTCCCCCCGCAAAGGATGCCAGCGAAAGTGCGGGTTTGCCTCTACGGGGTCATTGCTGGGACTTACGGCCGCGATACCTTCTGGGATTGGGTAGCGACTGTACAGTGTGAGTGGGCGGCCGTCTGGTTTTAGCAATGTTTGGGCGTACATTTTTTGTAGGGGCGGGCGATCGCGTTTAATATATGTTAGGAGTATAACTTCGTGCTTTGAGAATCCGCCCCTACCTAAAGTCGCACATTATGTTAACAAGTTTAGTTGGCAGTACCAACGTCCGCCGATCGTCCGCCAGTCCGGCAGGGGTTGAAACCCACGGGGTTTTTAGCTAAAGTGCTCGCTATGACGACGCATGAGTTCTTGAGTCGTATCTAAGAGGAGTTTAGCTTTGACAGGACTTACGCAGACCCACTATATATAGTGTGCCAAAAAAGGGATTTCATTTTTCTTTCATCAAGAGTGATATTCACGAGATTACAAACTTGATGGCTCAAAAAATCACCAATTTTCCTGTTTAACAAGATATAGCAGTAGGAAAGGATATAGGTCAGCCTAACTATTGCAGGAGAAATGAGTCAGCATTAGTTTTTTTAATCAGGGCTAAAGTCCTGACTACGATCGCAATTCCCAATTACCCAGTATATTTAGGGCTTGCTGAATAAGCCTAAAACCCTTACCTCAAAAGACTTTGACTCGCGTTCGGCGTTGACAACGTGT
>NZ_JAUBSA010000163.1:0-2787 GCF_036702115.1 Microcoleus sp. LAD1_D5
CTCCCGCGCATGAGTAGAAGATCTCAGTGGTTCAACCCGATGATGGGGCTTACTTGGAGTAGAGGTAAGGCAAAGTTCATTGGTGTTAACTTTAAGGATGCGATCGCCCTCAACCAGGCGAGCGTAGGGAACGGCTCCTCAAACCCTCAAAACTAAGATTGGGGGCGATCGCGCTTGGAGTTTCTTTCTCCCATTCCATTCTCAAAAGTAAAAACGATCGCTTGTCTGATAAAATGTTGAGCGACGGCTTCAGGTGATTTCGCAGAAAGAATTTACCGATAGAGGTAGAATATAGTGTTGATGACTAAGAATGTGGATACATGAGTCTCAACAGACTCAACAACAGCATTAACATCGTCGCAATAAGATTCGCGGTGTTCTGTCGGTGCTGGGGCGAGCGCCCTTCAATCTGAGATGATGATTGAAACTGAGCCATTTCTCGGTCAACTGAGCGAATGGGTAGCAGAAGTTGATTCTTCCTTTGCTGCTTTGCTCAAAGATTTGATTGATTGGGTCAGATTGCTCCCAGAGTCAGCCGTAGAGTTAATTCCTAGAGCTGGACTACCATTAAACTACCAACACTCTTGGCAAGGAATCTCGCCTTTTGTAGTCGGTAACGTCTTGTGGAGTTTATATGCGTTTTTGAGAACGCCTCAAGATTACTCGGAAATTCTCTGCATTAGCATCGCCCTCGGTGGCGATGTGGATACGACCGCAACAATGGCTTGTGCCATCGGCGGGGCATTTCTGGGCCTAGAAGCCATCCCGAATCAACTAGCGGAAGTTTTGAACGATCATGGTAGCTGGGGCCTCAGCGAACTGATTAAACTCGCTGACAAGTGTTATCAGTTGAAAGTCAAGTTGTAGCCACTTCTAACAACTTAGGACTTATTATTACGGCTAGATAAATTTGGACGATCCACATTTGTGTTTCTAAATCAGTCGATCGCCCAAACTCCAATTCCCTCAATCACACGATTTGCTCGCTAGAAGGTTCCCCGGTAGCAGGAGGATCTACCGTATCGCCAAAGGCAATCCGCAGAAAAGGCGGAGCCAAAAAAGTCGTCAGAATCACCATGATAATAATCGAGACTTCTAACGGTTTATCCAAAACTCCACTCGCCGAACCGATGCCGGCAAACACTAACCCGACTTCGCCCCGAGGAATCATCCCCACTCCGATCGCCAATCGATTGATTCCCGGCAGACCAAACACCACCCAACCAGTCACCAGCTTGCCCAAAATAGCAACCACAATCAAAAATACGGCAATCAAAAGTCCCGCCCGATTATCCGGCACCGCTGGGTTCAAAACTCCCAAATCGGCCCTGGCTCCCACCGTCACAAAGAAGATGGGTACAATCATATCGGCGATCGGTTTCACCAATTCATCCAACTCATTGCGCGCATCGCTTTCATCCAACACCAAACCAGCCGCAAACGCACCCAAAATCGCTTCGAGATGAATTGCATTGGCCAGAAACGCCATGAACAAGGCAAAAATAAAGGCGGGAATCACAATATTGCCGCGAGTTTTGAGTTTCTCCACCACAGCAGTGAAGCTTTTGTTAAAGATGCCGCCCAACAGAATCGAACCCAGTAGAAAGACAGTTGCACTGACAATCAAATAAATGACATTAACAACGTCAATCTCACCGGTTTTCGCTAAACTGGCGACAACAGCCAAGACAATAATTCCCAGCACATCATCAATCACCGCCGCACCGACAATGATTTGACCTTCTTTAGATTTCAGCCGTCCTAATTCCGACAAAACTTTTGACGTAATTCCGATGCTAGTTGCCGTCAAAGCAGCCCCCGCAAAAATCGCCGGAATCGCCGGAGTGTGGAAAATCATCATCAAGCCCACAGTACCGGCGGCAAAGGGAACTGCCACGCCGGCACAAGCGACAACGACGGCTTGAACCCCCACTTCTTTTAGTTGTCTGAGATCCGACTCCAAACCAATTTCAAACAGCAGAACAATCACGCCTAATTCAGCCAGCACTGAAATGACTTCACTCTGCGATTCAAACACACTGGTTAGGGCGGCAGGAGACAGATGATTAATCGATTGCAGAACTGTCATAATCCCTGAGTTGGATGCTGACAGCCCGCTTCCGGGAAAAACTACCAGGTGTAAAGCAGATACGCCAACAATTACCCCTGCTACAAGTTCACCCAGAACCGGCGGAAAATCAAATTTTATAGCCGCTTCCGCGCCTAATTTACTGGCGAGGTAAATCACTACTAAAGTGAGCAAAACTCCGCTGAGGACGATCGGCGAATTTTCAGCCTCGACTGTTGCTAACAAAGGTATGGGAGCAACTAGGGATGCCATCCCAGAACTTAAAGCTGTAATTGTATGGTTCAAAAACATGGTTACGATGATGGTAAAAAAGACGTTGAAACCAGACACTCCGGGACGCACACAAACTGAAGCGTTCCGGTTTTTTTAATGCGGGCCAAAGGATTCAGACGATCAAGCAAAACTCGAATAACCCAAATCTGGCGGCACATCCTGCCAGTGCCCTTGTCCGACTGCTTGAATTGCTTCTTTTAGCAAGATATCGCCGGTATAAATTGCCCTACCGACGATCGCACTTTTGACACCAATTGGTTCCAAAGCCAGCAAACTCAACAAATCTGCGATCGAACTAACGCCACCGGAGACAATCACCGGAATCGAAATAGCGTTAGCAATTTCGCCCAAAGATTCCAAATTCGGCCCTTCCATAGTACCGTCGCGGTGAATGTCGGTGTATATAATTTCAGCCGCCCCTAACT
>NZ_JAUBSA010000164.1:0-2638 GCF_036702115.1 Microcoleus sp. LAD1_D5
TACACGTTGTCAACGCCGAACGCGAGTCAAAGTCTTTTGAGGTAAGGGTTTTAGGCTTATTCAGCAAGCCCTAAATACTCGTCAGGCGTTTTTGGCGGATTCTTGAGCCTGATTCTTTGTTTCTCGGCTGCTTTGCATACTGTTTGCCCGTTGAGGTCAAGCAAGTCTAAAATAAAATCATCTGGATGCTGCGCTAAAATGTCGTAAGGTGCAAGAGCTTCTTCAGGAAAATCTCTGAGATTGAAAGTAATAATAAACTTAGAACGAGAGTGAATTGCAGCAGCGAGGACATGGCGATCGCCCGGATCGGGAAGTTCTAACTCTTGTATAATTGTCTCATAGCGTTGCACCAAGCAATTTTCAACACTTGCATTCATTAATCTTTTGGTTCGGGCAAGCTGTTCAAATCTTATATCGGGACGGTTTATAAGTACATTTCTCATCCACTCGTCGTGAATTTCTTCAGTCCAACGTGCCTCAACTATGTCGGTAGTTGCCAACTCTACAAATAAGTCACGAAGAGATGCCGAATACAAAACATTAGCATCGTAAACAACAGTTAAAATTGCCATGCTTTAATGGTACAAACCGAGTGCTTCTGATTCACATACAAGCATATCCATAATTTTACTGCTTTCTTCGTAACTTTGTTTCTTATAGGCCATTAAATCTTCGTAACGTATCCGGCGACTGTTCCTGACTGTCTTGTAAGGGATTTTGCCCGCCTCCAGCAACTCCCGCATATATTTATCTGAAACTCCCAGGATGTCTGCTGCTTGATAAATATGAAGTTCTTTAGTAATGGGAGTTAGCTTGACAGTATTGCCGCTGCTTGTTTGCTGCAAAATTGCTAACAGCAGGGGTAACGCTGCGGCCGGTATGTCAATTGTCTTTCCCTCTTTTTCGTTTAATATCAATTTGAGGGATTCGCCAGACGGATGATTTTGCAAGTGCGATTCTAAAGCGCGACTACTGGTTTTGGCAACCGCTGCTTCTGCTGCTGTCGGCAAAGCAGGTGCTGAGTCGGGATCTCCGGTGAATGTCATGTTAATTTGGGGGTGAGAATAACAGCCAATCAACTATTATCGTAGCAATTTTGCGAGGCGATCGCACTTGATGCAGCCAGCAAAATAACAGATGCTGGGATTGGGACACAAAATTGCTGTGTCCCTACTGCCAAATGAATTTATTGCCTCATGCGATTAATTTCGACAGCACATTAGACAACTTAGCACCGAGATTTTCAACAGCGTCCTGCTGTTTGGGATCTTTCATCGTACCGTCAGCATTAAATGCTTCAAAAGCTTGGGGAATTGCTTTCTGATCCGGGAGTACCAATACGTTAATATTCCCCAGGATCGATCGCAAATGAACCAATCCCCGCAAACCCCCTATTCCGCCTGGGGAAGCACTCATAATTACCGCTACTTTGCCAGTAAATGCCACCAATCCCGGTTCACCCGGTGCTGGGCGCGATACCCAATCGATCGCATTTTTCAGCACAGGCGTAATTGAACTGTTATACTCAGGAGAAGCTATTAAAAACCCGTCATGCGCTACCATCAATTCCTTCAAGTGCCGAGCATTTTCTGGCATTCCCTCTTTTGCTTCTAAATCTTCGTCAAATAGCGGCATCGGCAAATCGCGCAAATCTACATAAGTAACTTCTGCACCCGCCGCCCTAGCCCCAGCAGCCGCAACTTTTACCAGCAGTTTGTTGTAGGATGCTTCGCGGGTACTCCCGGCAAATGCAAGTATTTTTGGTCTATTGTTCACGGTATTTCCTGATATTTTGACAAGATAATCTTGACATTTTCAAGATAAATTTTAGCAAAGGAAGGGGCTCGCTGTCTCTTTCCTTAAGATATATTAGTTAAATAAACTGTCACCAATAAAAAACCTGGCAGGCGTGACGGAGGAGTCTCCCACACCAGGCGCGCGGTTTCTAGTAAATATAACCGACCGATGACCGATATGTAAAGTGTGCCTTGGTGCATCGAGTTTCTGCAATCTGCGCTCGGGCGATTTAATTTTGTGCGATCGGGTGATGCGGTGGGGTAAAGTTTATATTAAGTCCGATCGTCGATCGCGCAATCTTTGGGTAACATTAAACTTAAGAAACACCAAATAAATCTTTGAGAAAATACAAAACTGCATTACAAAAAGGCTGGTATCGCCCTTGTGCATTCATTTGTTGACAATCTTGAGCTAATAATTCAGCCTCTTCCTGTGTCATGATTCCTTGCAATGCTTCAAGTGCTTGAATTCGTCCCTGCATTAAGTCATAATGATTGAGTCCCAAAACTTCAATGGTTGTTTGAGCATCTTTTTGCTGAGCTAAATTATTTGCAGTTGGCAGTATCTCACCAGTGCTAGAGTAATCAAAAAATTCTTCACAGTTGGCTTGTAGTGGCGAAACCCCGATCGCACGATCCCCCTTCTTATTACCACAATACTCTGGCCAACGATACCCTGGCTTATTTGTATCTCGGCCACAAGAAGCTAGCATATTTGTGTAATCAACAGATAATTCTGCATCAGTCTTGCTCTGAGGGTCTAGATGCAATGGCACTGAAAAAGTGAGCAAAAAAAAATCTGTAAGGCAAGATATACATAGATAATTGCCTTACAAACCAAA
>NZ_JAUBSA010000165.1:0-2465 GCF_036702115.1 Microcoleus sp. LAD1_D5
CTTGGTGCGACTCGTTTAACCTAAAATAAGGGTTTTAAACCCTTATGGGACGGTTAGCCTAGCCGATTAACTCGGTTAGCGACAACTGATTGCATATATAGGTGAGACTCTGTGAGTCAAGTCCTATCCCTCAAGTGCAGAGGTGAAAGCATATCCCCTAGTATGACTGGTAGCAACAGTCAGGCTAAAGCGGGGATAAAAGGCAGAACTACTGAGAGCCAAACTCGGTAACTGTCGAGCAAGAATCCATGCGTAGCGCAAGCAAAGATGTGTCCGAACCATCGTCACCCTAAATGGTGTAATGGCTAAATCAAGGATAAACCTGTTGAAAAACACAGTAAGACCTGATTAACACCAAGCCAAAAGGCAAGGATAGGGCATAAGCGGATCAAGTCCCGACTTATAAGCACAAGCCTACAAAACCCGGTGGAAAGCATCACGCTAAAGATTCAACCAATGTGCAATCGGAACGAAGTAACCAAACTAATTATCTCTGGAAAGGTCGATAACCAGTAAGTAGCTAACGAATGATAGTTAGGGGCGGGATTGTATCAAAAGCAAAAGCCTCTTTGTAATGTTGAGGATATGCTGACAGATACACGGTAATTTCAAAGATAGAGTCCTAGTAGCAATATATATGTCTAATACGCAGAACAATCTGACGGTGGAATGGAAAGACCTCAACTGGCGAAAGTTAGAAAGGGTTACTTTCAAGTTGCAAAAACGAATCTATCAAGCGAGTAAACGTGGTGATGTTAAAGCAGTTCGTAAACTTCAAAAGACCTTGATTAGGTCTTGGTCTGCAAAGTGTATTGCGGTTCGTAGGGTAACTCAAGACAACAAAGGAAAGAATACGGCAGGAGTGGATGGCGTTAAATCGTTAACCCAAAAGCAACGAATCAACCTGGTAGGCAAGTTAAAGTTAACAGGTAAAGCAAAACCCACTCGTAGGGTTAATATTCCTAAACCTGGAACTACTGAAACTAGACCGTTAGGCATCCCAACGATAAACGACCGCGCATTGCAAGCGTTAGTTAAACTAGCGTTAGAACCAGAATGGGAGGCTAAGTTTGAGCCAAACAGTTATGGTTTTCGACCAGGACGTTCCTGTCACGATGCGATTGAAGCAATATTCGACAGTATTAGTAAAAAAGCCAAATATGTACTAGATGCTGATATTGCCAAATGCTTTGACCGTATAGACCATAAAGCGTTACTCTCCAAAATACACACATACCCCACCTTAAACCGCCAATTAAAGACATGGCTCAAAGCAGGGTACTGTGTAGGACATGAATTATTCCCTACTAATGATGGTACTCCACAAGGCGGGGTAATCTCTCCCTTACTTGCCAACATTGCCTTACATGGTATGGAAGAAAGAATAAAACAGTACGCGGAAACACTAAAAGGATGCAAACGGGATAACCGTTACGCCCTTAGCCTAATCCGTTACGCTGATGACTTCGTGATAATCCATGAGGATTTAAGCGTGGTCAAGAAATGTCAGGAGATAATTGCAGATTGGTTAAGTGATATGGGATTGGAACTGAAACCAAGTAAAACAAAATTAACTCACACCCTTAATGAAATAGAAGGAAATGTTGGGTTTGAGTTTTTAGGATTCCATGTACAACAACACCAAGTAGGAAACTATCGAAGTGCTAAAACATCAAAAGGAAATCCGCTAGGTTTTAAAACACTAATTACCCCCACCAAAACCAAGGCTAAATTACATCTAGCAAAGATTGCCGAAGTAATAGACACCCATAAAACTGCCCCGCAAGCTGCTTTAATAAGCAAGCTGAATCCAATAATTAGGGGATGGTCAAACTATTACTCGACAGTTGTCAGCAAAAAAATATTTTCAAAGGTTGACAATCTCACCTGGGGAAAGATAATATCTTGGGCAAAAAGGAGGGGAAAAGGGAACATCAACAAGGATAAATACTGGAGAACAGTAGGCGACCGTAATTGGTGTTTCAGTACAGAGGACGGAGTGGAATTACTCACCCATGCAAGTACGCCAATCGTAAGGCATACAAAAGTCAAAGGTGTAGCCAGTCCGTTTGATGGTAACTGGATTTATTGGAGTAAACGAAGAGGTGAATACCCAGAAACCCCTACCAGGGTTGCATCATTAATCAAGAAACAAAAGGGTATTTGCTCTCACTGTGATTTGTACTTTACCAGTACAGATATTGTAGAAGTTGACCATATTAAACCGACTTCGTTAGGTGGAAAAGACACCTATGACAACCTACAACTTCTGCATAAACACTGCCACGACACAAAGACAGCAACAGACAGGTCAATGCGCTCTAAAGGAAGTGTTAAAACCTGATAGTTGGTCTTGAGTCGTATCCATAACAAGGATGGAATTATCAAGGAGCCGTGTGAGGTGAAAGTCTCACGCACGGTTCTGAAGGAGAGGTAGGGGTGGCAACGCCCCTATCGACTCTAAC
>NZ_JAUBSA010000166.1:0-2456 GCF_036702115.1 Microcoleus sp. LAD1_D5
TGAGGACGACCAGACATTGTAATTCTCTCCTTTACTTTTTACACAAGTCTATCACATCTTTAAAAAAATGGTATGAGGTTTGAGTTGGCACTAATTGCAGAATATTTTCTTCAAGCTTAACATCAGAAGCTCTGGGTTTTCCAGAAACTAAATCTCGACAGGAAGCCTGGTCATTAAATCTATGACTGTTGCCATTTTTCCTGCCAACTACCCTTTAGGTATATCTTCCAGACTTTTGAGCTTGCAAAATAATGCTTCGAGTGTTGAGCTATCCACTATCCAAATTCGGGGAAATTTGGTCAAAGCAAATTGAATGCTTTCTGCTAAAGGTCTGTGGTTTCTCTTGTACCAAGCAGTTCTTAAACTTGGTAATAAATTTTTGAACACTCCTTCAAATAATGTGGCAGGAAAACTTAAAAATCTTTGAGACATTGCTTGTTGAGTGACTGTCGTGGGTTGGCACCACAAAAAACCTTCTCTTGCCAACATTCTTGTGAGTTCTGTCACCCCCGCTACATCTCGCCACAGTAGAGTTAATACTGCTGCTACCATCAACGGTAGGTTAAGAATTCTCTCTCGTAAACCCAGTTGACGGTAGTAATTTTCTTGTGAGGTGATGGATGGCTGGTGTTAATAATGCCGATAGTTGCGAGGCAATTGCCTCATCTTCCACCATCGGTCTTGTTGTTTTTTTGGCGTGGTCACGGTTGGTTTTTTGACTTTTAGCCATATTTACTGACCTACACAATCGCTCAATTATTTGTCAATTATATCGTTTGATAATACCAACACGATGCAACTATTATCACTGGCCCCGACGCTGCCGTGCGCTGGCGGTGCAACTATAATCGATCGCCCGCCCGCAATGCCTTTCGAGCGAACAACTTATTAATAATAATAATCGCTGCCGGTGGGAGAGTCCGCCAACGGCGGACTCTCCCCCCCCTTACCCCTTGTTTGATTATCATTATTATTCAATTATATTTATACACAAAGAGGTATTGACAAAATCTACTCCCTTTTAATTTGTTACCAATGGGGTAGTATTGCTAATTACCCACATCACTGAGGAGCCGGATGAGGTGAAAGTCTCAAGTCCGGTTTTGTAGGCGAGGCAGGTAGGAGACTACGTGACCTTAGCCAGCTCAGTGTTTCACAACTATTGCTTTTGATGCTTGACGTATTTTGGTACATCAAACCCGTTTATGCGTAAGTCATCAAATATTTACTTGCTCGATCGCACACTGCACCTATACAATAATGTTGTTAGCGATTTTTGAGTTGGGTGCGTAACTCAGTTGGATAGAGTAGCTGCCTTCTAAGCAGCGAGCCGCAGGTTCAAGTCCTGCCGTACCCGTTAATAAAACCTAATAGCATCAAGGGTTTGAGCCGTTCTTTACCGCAAAGGAGAGAGTGGCTCAAACCTTATTTGTTGTGCATGTGTTGTGCGTTTGTTGTGCAAGACAATTGCACAACAAACGCACAACACTGCCTATCTGGGTCAGGTGGTATCCCGGCATCCTGTCGGTAGACGCGGGTTAGCTCTCCAAGCCTAGTATTTCCAAGAACGTCCCCACGTCTGCAAAGTCCGCTCTGGATTTTTTACGCCGCGCTTTTAACTCATTGAGCAAGTCGGCCGGTTCTGGAAATTTTGCCACGGTCGGAGCTGAGTTTTTATTTGCTTCCTGATCGCGTCGCACTTCCTTGAGCTCTTGCTCCAACATCTGCGCCTTCAGTCCTATATCGCCGTTGCGCTCGTGTAACTGATTCAGCTCTGTATCCCATTCTGCAAGCTGCTTGTTGGCGACTTTCAATTCCTGCCTGAGCGATTCATCGTTGCCATCGCTCAGGGCACTCAATTTTCCCAGCCGTTCCTCAATGGCGGCCATACGCTCCATCACGGGGTCGAGGCGATCAGCTACAGCCTTGTCTACAGTTTCTGCCATAGCTGTAGACAAGGCTGTAGACACGACGCTGTTATTGTTTCGTGTAGACAAATCTGTAGACACCGTAGACAGGGCTGTAGCGTCATCCTGTGTAGACACTGTAGACATCGTTGTAGACGTGCCTGATATTTCCTTGAGAATGCGTTGTGCAGCTTGACTGACCGACTCGCCCTCTAGTCTTTGAGCTTCTATCCTGTTCAGGAAGTGACCGGAAGCCCTGAACGATAGGACTTGACTTTGACTCATTGTAGACACCTGTGTACAGTATTTGTCTACAATAACGGATAACTGTCTACAGTGTCAACATATTGTCTACAAAACTTGTAGACATGAAAATCCCCGCATAGGGACGGGGTTTAGCCGTCAATCAGAGATAACCGCTGCCAATGAGCACAAGCTTATACCATTTTTTTAAAGATGTGATAGAGATAAAGAATAGACCTCTTGCAAAAAAAATCTATGCTATAATAGAAGGTTTTCAATTTAATCCCCCTAGAGCTAACTCATAAT
>NZ_JAUBSA010000167.1:0-2284 GCF_036702115.1 Microcoleus sp. LAD1_D5
TTAATAATTAAATGGGGTCGCAAAATCAAAAATAAGGGCAATGCTTGTATCACAGTTTAAATGTGCAACAGCTTATTTAAAAAGTAATGAATTATGAGTTGCAGTTACTAATTAAATTTCACACCAGTTACGTACATACTAAATCAACCGGGTTTTAAAAAGATAATCGAAAGCCTTAAGGAAGTATTTTCGTTCATCAAACCCGGTTTCTGTGCCTAAAACGGCTGCCCTCAAAACTCACAAATTAAAACTCTTAAGACTCCCGTCCACTCGCCCACTTATCCCGCCATTTCACAGTTCCTTCCGAAACTAAAACCCAGCGGCGACAAACCAGATTTTCTCGCAGTGGCGACTGTCCTTCCCGTAGCAGCGCATACTTATAAGAAATCAACTTCCCCGCACTTTCATTAAAAGGAATTTCCCCAAACCAAGTATTAGTATTGATATACTCCAACGGGTAACCCTTACTAATATCCCAATTCCCTAATTCAGGACAATCTCCTATCACCACAATTTTTTCCCCAGGCTGAGTTCTAACGCTGTTAAGCTGCGCCCGCACAATAGTTTTCGCCTTAACTCGCTCTCCGACGCGGCTAAAAATCATTACTTCCCGCGAACCCAACTCTAAGTTGTACAGCATTCCATCTTTAACTTCAAACTTACGGCGCGATAAAACCTCCGTATGCTCTCCATCAGGCAGCTCAGTATCAACCTCTTTAATTGTAACAAAATTGCCACGATTCATGGCTACAAACACCACGGAATCGCGATAGCGGCGCACATAACAATAAACATCAGCAGTTAGATATTTTTGCCACTGACTCCCCATCGAAATAGCTGGATTCAGCCGCCGCAATCCCGACAGCAACCGCACATCTCGGTAAATTGGCGAATCAGTATCCCACTTTTCCATCATCGGGCGGTTGTAGGGGTCATTTCCCCCATCTGTATCATCGTGCAGATACTGTTCGGTGCCGTAATAAATGCAGGGAATGCCGCGAGTTGTCATAATTAAACCAATCGCCAACTGCAGCATTTGTGGATCGGGATTCAACGACTGAAACCTCGGCATATCGTGGTTGTCAATAAAAGTAATCAACTCCGTCGCCCCGTAGTAGCGGTGATCCAAATTCAGCACATCTTGGACTAACTTAAATCCCGCGCCCGCACCCTTTCCCAATACGTCTCGAATTGCCACGCACAGACCAAAATCTAAAATAGTCATCCCCGACTCGTTAACAAATTCCACGGAACGATCGTTTCTAGGGTCGCTGTAAATCCATTCGCCAAAAATGAAAACATCAGGTCTGTGTGTTAAAATGTCAGCATTAAATTCCTGCCAAAACCAAATAGGCATATGCTTGACTGTATCAACGCGCAAAGCATCAACGCCTCTGTCCAGCCACTGTTTAATGGCGGATTTAATGTAACGGCGGTATTGAGTATTATTTTCGTTGAAAGTTGCTAAACCAGACAGTTCGCAATTTTGGACTTGCCATTCATCTTCCCAGTTGGTGACTTCGCCGTAGTGGTGATACCAGTGATCTTCATCGTCGTTAAAGTCAGCTATTTTTACACCGTCGTCGTAGAGTTCCCCTTTTTTTCCACTAAAATCAGGGTTGCTGTGATTGCAGACAATATCGAGCACGAGTTTCATGTTTCGCTGGTGCAACTCGTCTACTAATTTGTCAAATACGGTATCTTTAGTTTCTTGTGTTTGGTTGATAGAAGGATTGTCGCCTTTGGCAATATAGCGTGGGTTTAGTCGCTTGAAATCTTTAGTCCAGTAGCCGTGAATCGCTGCTTGTTCGACAAATAATGCTTCTACTTGCTCGAACAGTGGCGTCAGCCAAACTGCGGTAATACCCATATCTTTTAAGTAGTCGAGTTTGTCGATAACTCCCTGCAAGTCACCGCCCCAATATCTGCCCCAATCTTTGCCTTCGGGATCGTAAAGTTCTGGGTTTGGGCCTTCGTTATTTGTGGGGTCGCCGTCGTAAAAGCGATCGACTACAAGGAAATAAATTGTTTCTTGTCGGAATTCAATGTCTCTGGTGTAAAGGAATTCTAAATCTAGTTCGCTTTCTGGCTTAACTTCTTGTACCAGAGACTCAATTTTTTCTTCTTGTTCGCTAACTTCGTATTGAGAGGAAGTTTGATTTGGAGTGACTGGTGTCATGAGATGTATTTTTTATATTGTAAGATTGTTGAAATGCTCACCGTCCTAAAGGAGCGGTGATTCTTGACGCTTCATCGGGATTTGCTACCGAAGTAGTCTGACAAT
>NZ_JAUBSA010000168.1:0-2080 GCF_036702115.1 Microcoleus sp. LAD1_D5
CCCGCATTCCGCAGATATTTAAGCAGAGGTAAAGCAAGATAGATTCGGCAACAATAAACTCCCAAACGATTGCCGTGCAATCGTTTGGGAGTTTTTAGTGTATAATAGATTTCTGCTGTAAAGCCACTCTAAAAATCATGAACCAGCCATTATCAGGGATAAATATCGTAAATTTAGACCACTTGGGAATAGTAGCGGGGATAATAGATGAGATGGAATTGGTAGAAGAAGTGAACAAAAAAGTGGGTATCAAAACCAAAGAAACAGTCAGCCCCGGACAAGTAATGAAAGCAATAATTTTGAACGGATTGGGGTTTTTGAGCGCCCCAATCTACCTATTCGACACATTTTTCGTAGGAAAAGCAACAGAACATTTAATCGGATCAGGAGTGACCCCGGAACAATTAAATGATGACAGAATCGGGAGAGCATTAGACAAATACCATCAAGCTGGAACGACACAATTATTCACAGCAATCGCCCTAAAAGCAGCAAAGAAATTTCAAGTAGAAATGAATAGCGTTCATCTAGACAGCAGTTCAATATCAGTAGAAGGAGCATACAAAACTTGTCAGGAAAAGAGTCAAGACATTGAAACAGACTCATCAGACCCAGCCGATGAAATGAAAGCCATAAAAATCGTTCACGGATACTCAAGAGACAAAAGACCCGACCTCAAACAATTTATCATTGACACCATAGTTAGCGGTGATGGAGACGTACCATTGTATCTCAAAATAGATGACGGAAACGCCGATGACAAAAGCGTTTTTGTCGCCCGACTCAAAGAATTTAAAAACCAATGGACTTTCGACGGAATCTGTGTAGCAGACAGTGCCTTATACACAGCAGAAAACTTATCAGCAATGGCAGGAATGAAATGGATAACCAGAGTGCCATTAAGTATCAAATCAGCCCGACAAAAAATCTCAGCTATCGAAGATAAAGACTGGGAATCAGCTCAAATAAAAGGCTACAAAATAGCAGCCATAACCAGCGAGTACGCCAACATCAAACAAAGATGGATAGTAGTAGAAAGCGATATCAGAAAACAAGCAGCCCTCAAAAAAATAGCCCAGCAAGTAGAGAAACAATTAGAATCAGCTTCTTCCTCACTACGCAAGCTATTCAGACAAGAGTTTGCGTGTATAGCCGACGCAGAAATCGCGATAAAAAGATTATCAGATACCTGGAAGTATCACCAAATCACAGAAATTGAATGCCGAGAAAAACCCGTCAAAAAATCGACAAGCAAGCAGAAACTAGAGAACAAAACAAATCCAACAGTTTATCAAGTTACGGGTCAAATAGAAACCCGGTTATCAGTAATAGAAGCCGAACAAATCACAGCCGGGAGATTTATATTAGCCACCAACATCTTAGACACTCAAGAGGTGAGCGAGCGACAGATACTATCAGAATACAAAGCGCAGCAAAGTAACGAGAGAGGATTTAGATTTATCAAAGATCCATTGTTTTTTACATCAAGCGTATTTGTGAAAAATCCCGAGCGAGTCGAAGCAATAGGAATGATAATGGGACTGTGCTTGTTAGTTTATACCCTAGCGCAAAGGAAATTGAGACAACACTTAGAAGCCACCAATGAGGGAGTCAGAAATCAGGTAAAGAAACTCACCAATAAACCAACAATGCGCTGGATATTTCAGATGTTTCAAGCGGTACATTTAGTGACGGTCAACGGAGATAAGCAAGTCAGTAATTTAACCCAAGACCGTCAAGATGTATTAAAGCATTTAGGACAGTATTGCAGTCGGTACTATTTAATGTTTGCAGGTGGATGACGCTCTCCATTAAGCTGTAAATCTTGGTGAATAATCCACATTTATTAGTCAAGATGATTAGCTCTTGGCGGGAGTTATCTTGGCTAAAAAGCTAAGTTATTTCGCGAAAAAAAGCGCCATAATTCTATTAAAAAAAGTCAACTCTTTCACTTTAGTTGATTTCGGGATATCTGACAGGTACCCGTGACGTTAAAACCGCATAAGTTAAAGGGAAAAACTTTTTGACTCCAACTTTTCACAACTGATAAAAAATTCCACACACATCTGCGGAATGTGGG
>NZ_JAUBSA010000169.1:0-2062 GCF_036702115.1 Microcoleus sp. LAD1_D5
TTTTGGCTGGCATTTTTGTAAAAATTGACTAAACTTAATTTTTATTATACCCTATTTAAAGGTACAACAGCTTAGCGGCACTGTTTTATGAGTTTGAGGAGACTGGGCAAAATCTGGTTTTGGGCTATCAGAATCCGGGGGAGTTGCGGGATGGTTATCCGAAGTTTTATTGGAATGTGGTTTATCGGTATGTGAAGGATGCGATCGGCTATTTGGAACTGACGCAGCAGGGGAAACAAGTTGTTGCTAATTTGAGCGCGAATGTTTTTCGGGTGGAGCATTCTCAGGTTCCAGAGTCTGCGGTGGCTGTAGTTAGCTAGGGTTGGGTTGAGCTGGGGCGCTATTGTTACTGATGTGAGGACAAGGGCGATCCTTCCATTGTCAACTAATAGTTTGTCAATGGCAGCGAGGATTTTTCTGGGCACTGCCCACCCTACGGAATCCTTCTGCAACATAGACATGACTTACTTACGCAAAGATTCCTCTTGACAGAATAGAAGTAGTCTGTAGGGTAGGGAGTGTTGATGTCAACCTCTGAGATCATAATAGGATTTGTCACAAAGCCCACCCTTGGCAATTCTTGATAAGGACATCCCAAAAATTATTGGTTTACTAGCATAAACTCAGTGGTAGTGCTGCGGAGTTAGGGTATCAGTTATAATTTTAATTAGTCAATACATCTTAATGTTCAGCTTATGAATTGTCGGTTGGGCGATCGGAATATTGTAAAAAACGGCTATACCCACAGCAGTAAGAAAATCTTTAAATGTTTTGGCATAGCCAGATAGATTGAGTCGTTAAAGCGCTAAAAGAGTGAAGACTAACCATGACATTCATCAACCCCAAAACCGACTTTGCCTTCAAAAAATATTCGGCTCCAACGAAAGCAAACCAATCTTAATCAGCTTTCTCAACGCCATGATTTATGATGGCAATCCCACCATCGCCGACCTAGAAATTATCGACCCGTATTTAGCATCAAGAGTGCCGTATCTCAAAGACTCTTACCTGGATGTCAAAGTCCGGCTTGCAGGAGGCGCAACTGTAATTATCGAGATGCAAGTTTTAAATGTAGCATCTTTTGCGAAACGGGTAGTTTACAACGCTGCGAAAACTTATTCAACTCAACTGATTCGCGGTCAAGGTTACTTTAAGTTAAAATCTGTAATTGCTTTGAGAATTACAGATTTTGAAATGTTTGACAATGACCAAGAAGTAATTTCTCACTTTGTGTTCAAGGAGAAAAAGCGTTTATTTGATTATGTAGATCCAGAGATTGAACTGAGATTTATCGAATTGCCAAAATTCAATAAACAATTGGATGAGTTAGAAACTTTGACTGACAAGTGGATTTATTTTATGAAAAATGCTCCCAGCTTGGAAATAGTGCCTTCAATAATGGAAACAGTATCGGAAATACAGCAAGCTTTTGCGATTGGCAATGAAACTAATTTGAATCCAGAGGAGTTGGCAGATTTAGAAGAACGCGAAATGTTTATTCTCGATCAGCAGGGTGTCTTGCTCAAGGGAATTGAAAAAGGAATCGCACAAGGCAGAGAACAAGGCATCGCAGAAGGGCGAGAAGAAGGGCGAGAAGAAGGACTAGCGTTAGGAATGAGAGAAAAAGCTCTAGAAATTGCTAGGCAACTTCTCAATATCCTTGACAATCAAACAATTAGTCAAACTACTGGTTTGAGCGTTGAAGATATCCAAAACTTGCGGTAGGAATGAAAGGAAGGGAAAAAGTGCGATCGCACAATTAGTACACCTTTTCTCATTACCAGGCTAAGCCTGGTAGCGCAGGTTTTTGAGCCTCTGCCTCTTGGATTGAGAATTACGCTCCATATTAACTCTCATCCACCTAAGGCTCAAGGATGAGTCTGCCCTCTCTCTAAAGGAAGATTTCATTAAACCAGTAAATTCCGTATGATCCTGTAAAAGTCAGTTAGAGAGGAAAGCTATCTCCGACTCTAGCTCCGAATAACTGACCAAAAAAACGGGATTCAAGCCCCGTCCTTCTAGGACGGCTTTTCTTGATTTCTAATATATTCCTTCAAAACTT
>NZ_JAUBSA010000170.1:0-1852 GCF_036702115.1 Microcoleus sp. LAD1_D5
GCGGAATGAAGCGAAAGTTTCACGTTCCGTTCTGAAAGAGAGGTAGGGGTAGAAATGCCCCTATCGACTCTAACCATACCCGGATTCCTCGCGCATGGGTTTGATGACGCATTCTTTGGGGATGAAGTAAGGCAAATTGAGACGCTCAATCTCTATTCCGACTTTCAGTGCGGTAAAACCGGCAACTTTAGAATGTTTACCTGTTGCTTTTGGCATCTCAACAATTTCTCCATTGTGTAGTTCGTAGTGGTGTTCTGAATTTTCAGGATACCAGTCAATGAATTCATCGAATGTTACTAATTCAGGTATGATTTGAATCATAGTGAGTGCCTCAACTTTGGTTTTGATAAGCTGTACGGGGAATTAAGATTTTGGCAAAAACACAGTCTTTAGACCAAGTAGCGATCGCACTTTTTGATTGCGTCTCTACTGCTGCTGTTGGCGCGATCGCCAGCCCAGGATAGCTGCTAGGATCAGACTGGGGGTAAAGACGGCGATTAGGGCGTTGAGGTCGGTAGAGGGTATGGATAAGCTAGGCCCTGCGTACTTGATGGCCAGGGAAAGGGCGGCGGATAGGGTGAATACTTTGAGGATGGGGCTGATGTTGGTGTTCATGGAGGTGGTAGTTGGTTGTATAATTAGGCATTGAGATTAGTATGCCAAGTCTCTGCCGTTATTGCGATCGACATTACAGTTTTTAACAGGAAAGTGACGATGAATGTTGTTTTAAACCCAGAATTAGAACAGTTGATCCAATCTGAGTTAGATACGGGAAAATATGAAAATGTAGAAGCGGTGCTGAGAGAAGCGTTAAGGCTTTTATCTGAGCGAAATAGTCGCCGAATCATTGCTTGTAAAGTAAAGGATTTATTTGATAAAACGCAAGCTCTTCCAGAGGTTCAAGAAATTACAGAGGAGGAGATTGCAGCGGAGATTGAAGCTTACCGGAGAGGTGAATGAAGATTGTTGTTGATACTAATATTTTAGTGTCTGCGATTTTGAGGGGACGGATGCCCAAAAAAGCGATTCAGTCAATCATCGATCGCCCGGACTGGAAGTGGCTGGTATCACTAGAAATTATAGCGGAATGTAAGGATGTTTTGTTACGTCCCAAGTTTAAGCTAAGCCAGGAAGTAATAGAAGAGTGGTGGGAGATTTTTGATACGGTAACGCAGTTGATTGAAGTGGAGGTTGACGTATAGCCTTTCTCAGAAAGATGAGGTACAATAACAGCAGTGTGTAAACCAGTTAAAAATATTTGATGATGTAACTTGACTGAACGCCCACTCTATGGCTTTGGCTAATTCTTGATAATTAGTAGTCTTGATAGAACGGAGAATAATTTTAAGCTTTGACCAGAGATTCTCAATTGGTGAAAAATCTGGTGAATAAGGAGATAAGTATATTAATTTTGCCCCTTTTTTTTCGATCGCTTTTTTCACTTCTTCTCCCAAGTGAATGGGACAATTATCCATGACTACACAAGCACCTTTCCATAATTTTGGCACAAGTTTTCTGATAATAAAAGCTTCAAATGTAATTGCATCAGTTCCGCCTATTAGATTAACCGATGTCAAAATTTCCTTGACTGACATTGCTCCAATTATTGAGACATTTTTGCCACGTTTAGTTGGTTTTGCCCCCCGGGCTCTTTGACCTTTCAAAGCTCTAGCATATAACCTAACCATTGCTAAATTAACTCCAGATTCGTCAATGAATATTAAGTCTTTCAAACCTTACTCTTTTATTTTTTTCCAGAACTCACATCGCAGGAGTTGAACTCGGTCGGTGCCTTTGTCCGAGGGGAAGAGAGTTTTTTTTTGACAGTAATATCTAAGAGTTTTATCATTCT
>NZ_JAUBSA010000171.1:0-1774 GCF_036702115.1 Microcoleus sp. LAD1_D5
TTATCACCAGCGACCGTTGCCGTTGGTGAGTGCAGTGACGATCGCGATTTAATAGCTGTTTAGTCTAAACTCCAGTACTACGATCACCCAACTCTACTGCAACGCACAAACTAACCCTAATCCAATAGAGATCGCCCTTCATAAAAACTTACTCTGCTTCCCCAATCAACGTAAATGCCGCCCAATCTCGCGGATTGGAATGGTTTGGGTTTTTCATCGTGGTTAACATTGCCTGTCGCAATGCCTGTGCTTTATTCGGGTTTTGCTGAAGATTTTGATAAAATGCCTGCATTAATTCGGCTGTAGGCGCATCGGGAACCGCCCATAAAGAAACAATTACACTCGGTACTCCTGCTGAAATCAAAGCACGCGATAAACCAATCACCCCATCCCCAGTAATTCTGCCTTCTCCAGTGTTGCAGGCACTCAAAACAACTAAGTTTGCTTGCAGTTTCATGTCGAAAATCTCTGCTGCGGTCAATAAGCCGTCATCCCTACCAGAAGGAGCCAGGGCGATCGCACTTGACAATCCGTTCAGGTTATCGAGCAATCCATGCGTTGCCAGGTGAATAATTGATGCTTGAGGCATTTTTTGGACGATCGCAGCTTTTGTCCCTTGTGCGCCTAAGATCGCTTGAGTATTGAGCAGAGGGGCGATCGCTCGCGCTTCAGCTTCAGCCCCAGGTAGAGGAGACAATTGCTGCTTAGGTTCTCCCACAGAGAGAGACACACTCGGCATCGTGGGATTGCCCAAGACTAGAGCCCTGCCGTTGTTGGCTGGCTTCTGTACTAACTTCTGCAGTTGCTGTCGAGTCAAATCCAATACTTGAATCGAAGGGGCAGTCCGAATCGTGTGTTTCTGGATTAAGTAAGTACCGTTAGGATCTTGGAGTGCAGGGAAGGGTACCTGGAACAGGGAACCTTGGGGAATGAAAATGACATGGGCATTGGGATCTTTGGGGAGGAGGCTGGCAATGGGATCGATCAGCAGTTGATGCAGGGTGGGTAAGTCGGTTGGGCATTCGGTCAAGCCCGTGCTGCTGCGACTGCGGATATCAAAGGATTCTTGTGTGCAAATGACTGGGTTGGCTAGGGAGACTTTGTGCTTTTGCCAGAGGGGTTTGAGATCTACCTGGCGGAAGGTGATTTCGCCCGTCGGTTGAATCACCCAGATGTAAAGCGCGGATTCTCGCGTTTCTTGTTTGCCCTGAATCTGGAAGCGGTCGTAGATGATGGAATACTGCACCAAAGTGGCGTTCTGTGCTTTGGCGATTTGGCGAATTTGCTCCTGGTTCGGAGAAGTGGCGATCGCCGGATTGGTAGAACCTGACGATAAGCGTTCTGTCAGCAGATCGACAAAGGCACGGGCGCGTCCCCGTTCGGCAATTTCTAAAGCGGCGATCGGGTTATTTTGAGCCACCCGGACTTGTTGTAAAGTCAGATAAGTGCCAGCTTGTCCTTCAAAGATGGAGACTTTATTCGCGTCGTTGGAGCCGAGCATTTGACGCATCGATTCCCAAACTTGAATCGCATCAATCAGCATTTTTTCAGCTTCTGTTGGGTTGCCAGCTTTCAAGAGGGCCAATCCGAGGTTGTTGAGTGCCGTACCTTCTCCGTCGCGGTCTTTAATTTCGCGGGCGATGGCTAAGCGCTGCTGTGTATACTCAATCGTTTTGGCATAGTTGCCCAGATAGATGTAACCCGCATTCCGCAGATATTTAAGCAGAGGTAAAGCAAGATAGATTCGGCAACAATAAACTCCCAAACGATTGCC
>NZ_JAUBSA010000172.1:0-1736 GCF_036702115.1 Microcoleus sp. LAD1_D5
ACACGTTGTCAACGCCGAACGCGAGTCAAAGTCTTTTGAGGTAAGGGTTTTAGGCTTATTCAGCAAGCCCTAAATAAGTCTTGAATAGCAGCAGCTACTGTATTCAACCACAAGGGATTGCCTCGGTAAAGGTCTATCAATTCTGACCATTTTTCAGATTCGGCTAGACCTTTTTCTGTGAATATTTCTCGCGCTGGTTCGCCTAAACCATTGAGTTGCAATGTTTGACAATTTTTCGGGTGGCTTTCTAATGCTGCAATTTCTCTGGGTTTTTCCCAACTAATCAAAACTATGCAACTGTTGTGACATGATTCTGCTATTTGCTTGAAGAAAGTGCCGTAATTTTCATATCCTGGTTGATAGTTTCCTGCTAGTTGTTGGCTGCTGAAAATTGTTTGCACATCATCGAGGACGATCAGACAGCGGTGCGATCGCAAATATTCTAGGGGCAATCCCCCCGTGGTTGCCCTTTCTTCGGGGGCGGGCACGGGGGCACCGCCCCTACAGAATTGAATTAAGTCGGTTTGGAGTGTTTGGAGGGGTGGCGCGTTGCGGAGGCTTCGCCAGATTATACAGTCAAATTCATATTGAATGTGTTGGATTAGTTGCAGGGCGATCGCACTTTTGCCACTTCCGCTTAATCCTAAGATGGTAATGAGACGGGTGCGGTTTTCCAAAATCCATTGTTTGAGGGTGGAAAGTTCGGATGTGCGATCGAAAAATGTCGAGATTTCGGGTGCGTCGCCTAAGTCGATCCGGGGCTGTTTTGCTGTGGGTTCGGGGTTTTGGGGTGTTTTGGGCGATCGCACTTCACGACAAACGTTAAAGTTATTATTGACTGTAACATTCTCACCAATTTTAATATGATCGCCAACTACAGCTAATTGATAATTATAAATGTTTTCCTTTTCTAATACCGCTCTAAAATTATTTTTAGTAATATTTTTTTTCAATCCTTTAGAAAGTATTTTCTAAAGCTCATATCCGACATTTCTAACATGACTTGGACTTGAGTAAACTTCTCTAGCAATTTGCGTGTAAGTTGCGTCTTGTAAAGTTCCCCGCAGGATAGCTTCTTGCACGTAATCTAAATGCTTTCCCGTCTTAGCAAAAATTAGCTCATCTGCCAGTGTCAAAACTTCGGCAATATCCATAGATTAGGGAGAAGCTGGAGTTTACGCAACTTATTATACCTGACATTTCGTACACTTACTTGTGACATTTTTGATGTTGTCATCTATCTAAAGTCAGGACTTTTCCTACACAGCTCATCCTTTATATTAATTGATTAAGGTATTAGCAGGATATTTTATATGAAGCGAGTGCGGTGGCTCAGCGGTTTGTTGTCTGCTGGGGTGTTGTCTTTTAGTTTAGCGACAGTTGGCGCACAAGTGGCACAGGCCCAGCGGCCAATCCATATATTCGACCTAAGCTGTGTTGGCAGATGGCCTACTTATGGGGCTAGTCGCATCAGGAGTAAAGATATTTCCATAGGTAGAGAACTATATACCAGTATTTTAGAGACGACACCTACCGGTTTCACTTGTAAACTTCCAGGCGGTCGCCTCTCTCTCCGATTGGAGTATGGAGTTAGTGATAACGATAACATTCCACCCCCCCAAATAGACGTTTACGTAGATGGAAATCAAGTAGCTTCCCAAGTAGGGCTTGCTGAAAAAGTGAGAAAACAGCATTTAGAAAGATGAGTGAATTCGAGTTCTCCTCGGCAATATAAG
>NZ_JAUBSA010000173.1:0-1656 GCF_036702115.1 Microcoleus sp. LAD1_D5
GGGCTTGCTGAAAAAGTGAGAAAACAGCATTTAGAAAGATGAGTGAATTCGAGTTCTCCTCGGCAATATAAGTTTTGTCAATTGTGTTCTGGCGAAACATAGCTTTTACCAATGATTGAAGCCAAAAAACATGAAAAAAGGTTTTTGTTATGAAATAGACCGAAAAAAAGCCAAAAAGCCTGCCGTAGCAGGGCAGAAAGATTCATCACCAGAAAAGTTATTGCGATGCTTGTTTCAGAAGTATTATCAAGTTTAGCCATCACTCTACCGAGGCTAAATCTTCTTTTAGCTTCTCCAAATTTCCCTTCAATTAAGTTACGAATTCTCTCGTCTGATTGAGCTTGTTTTTTCAGTAATTTGCTCAGATTTTTGGGAGGTCTTCCTAGACGGACACCGCTCATTCTTATGCCGAGTTCTTTGCACCAAGCTCTATTTTCTTGTGTTCGATATATCCGATCTACATGAATTGATTCAGGGTAAAATCCGGTGAATTGTTTAAAGGCTTCTACTTGTCTTTTAAGGTCTCCTGATTCGTTGAAGTTATCCCAACTAATTCGGTCTAAAAATACGTACCCATTTCGACAACTGGCTGACAGTTTTGCCCCAAATTCAACGGATTTCCCGGCTTTCCCTCTGACGATGGGGCGGATATGTGGTTGCTTTAAACTTACTATTCTGTCGGAAATACTATGTTCTTTCTTTTCATACATTGACAACTGTTGACGGTAGACTTCTGCCACTACTAACAGCATTTTATAATGAGATTTAGTCAGTAACTGTAGCTCACCCATTCCCTCTATATTCGCCAAATTTCTTTGGATGTATTGCAGTTGTTTTTTAATTGCTTTTCTTCTTTCTTTTCGTCGTGGCTTTCGCTGTTTTGCTATGGTTAGGTATTCTTTCCTGGCTCGGTTTCGATATGTCCTCGGTTTTTTTTTACGGGTGACTTAATTTGATTGTGCAGAGCATCTATGATTTTTTCAGTATGTTCTCTTGCTTGATTTAATAATCCTAAGTCGGTCGGATATTTAATGTCGGCTGGCGTACAGGTGGCATCTAATATTAATTTTCCTTGATTTTTGGGTTCACTTATTTCTGATGACTCTTTTTCGACGAGAACTCCTAGCACTTCGGTCTGCTCTTTGACCATTTTTTCGTTGATTTTATTGACTAGGTTGACACCTATTCTCTCCCTAAAATGAACGAACATGGATGAATCAAATGGTGTGGCATCACTATAGGTTGTCATGCCTATAAAGTATTGTAGGTATGGGTTTTCTCTTATTTGTTCTAGCGTTTCTTTGTCGCTGGTTCCTAGCCTTTCTTTAATTATTAATGCCCCCAATGCCATTCTAAATGATTTGGCAGGCGCTCCTGTAGATACTGTAAAATTTTCGGCATATTCATCTTCAAATTCTGACCACGGAATTATTTTTGCCATGATTACCCAACGATTATTCTCTGATAATTGCCCCTGTCCGTGAAGGTCAAAGTTGGAAGGTGGGGTTGGGGTTGGGTCAACTTTTCGGTACATGAACGAAAGTGCTGCTGTGCATAGCTTTTGACTAATTTTAGCTCATAGTCTTACACGTTGTCAACGCCGAACGCGAGTCAAAGTCTTTTGAGGTAAGGGTTTTAGGCTTATTCAGCAAGCCC
>NZ_JAUBSA010000174.1:0-1563 GCF_036702115.1 Microcoleus sp. LAD1_D5
ACACGTTGTCAACGCCGAACGCGAGTCAAAGTCTTTTGAGGTAAGGGTTTTAGGCTTATTCAGCAAGCCCTAATTAAACGAAAGATGCAGATGGCTAAAACGTTTGCTATATTAGCATTCTTCGGGCTTCCTGTTTCCTGCTTCCTTCTACTTAGTTATTGGTTAATTGATATCCGGATTAAAGCAGATTAGTGGGATTGGGATTTTTTAACCCCAGATATCAGCAGATGAACACAGATGCACGCTGATGGGATTTCTGAAGTGTTTATCTCTGACGTAATTAGTCATTCATCCGCCGGATAAACTCTAAGGGCAAACCGTCTGTATCGGCAATAAAAGCTACTTCGTAAACATTTTGCCCGATCGCCTGTTGAGTCGGTTCTAATAAAACTTTCAAAGCTTGAAACTGGTTTGGTTGGTCTTTAGCAGCTTCCTCAAAACGTTCTTTCATAGACTCCAACCAGCTAGGCAAGTCAGTTGTCGCCTCAGTTAAATCAAAAGATAAATGATAGTATCCAACATAATGCTCGTCTCCAAAAGCATCCGGTGCGGGTTTTGGTTCCGGGATTTGAATTAGTTCAATGCGGCCGTTGAGACCTTCCATCCAACAGGCTAGGGTGTAACCTGTGGTAAAGCGATCGCTCACAGTAAATCCCAACTGTTCGTAAAAGGCGATCGCCCGGTGAATGTTAGCAGTGCGAATCGAGGCGTGGTGCATTAGATTTTGGCAGTTGGCAGTTGATAGTTGGCAGTTGATAATTGTCAGTTGATAGTTGTCAGTTGATAGTTGTTATTAATCGTCTTTATGATTTGTTAATCATTAGTTACTTTATTTACTTATTACTGATAATTCCAGACTCAGGAATAAATTTAGTCAGTTAATTTCCTAATGACAACGGACAACTGCCAACTGTCAACGGACAACTGCCAACTGTCAACGGACTATTCAAACAACCGAAAATAAGGATATCTAATCGGAACTCCCGGCTCTTTTTCCAAATCAAAATTAATCACTTCCCAGCAAGGGTCCTCTTGAGGTTCGGGGCTAAAATCCACAGGCAAACCGTACAGCCTCGGCCGCGGCGATTCCGACTGGCCGCGCCAAGGCGTGCTGCGTTCCAAATAAGCGCTGATTAAGTCCCGATAGCGTTGAGCAACGATCACGCGAGTTGCTCGGTAGCCTTGAGTATAAAGTCGATCGAGCGCTTCGTGAATTTCAAACCGAATCCCGTCCGGGTGCGTGTGCTGGCGATACCATTCATTCTCCCAGCGGCGCCAGTGCCGCCCAGACTGAAGGTGAACCAGTTCCCCCGTTTTTGGATCTGCCTCAAATGCCCCGTGACGCGGACACAAATAGGTATCCGTTAGCGTTAGAGCCGGAATTGTTTGGCGACAGTGGGGACACTGAATTTCCGGGCCAAACATCGGGTATTGCAAGGCAACTTCAATCATTTATTTGCGTCCCAGCATATTTTCTCTGCAAAAGTGGTTAGAGTCGATAGGGGCATTTCTACCCCTACCTCTCTTTCAGAACGGAACGTGAAACTTTCGCTTCATTCCGCT
>NZ_JAUBSA010000175.1:0-1508 GCF_036702115.1 Microcoleus sp. LAD1_D5
TTACAAGTCATCTATATGATGGTAAGAAGAGCCTGCCATTAGATATTGAATTATATAAAAAAGCCGACTCATTACCACAGGGTAAGAGCATCTCAATCAGCCTTGACAAAAGGATTTGAGAAGAAGCATCATGTATTCATCATTCATTGCAGCCCGTTTTCTTTTCTGTCGCAAGCTACGCTTGAGAGTAGTTTCTTGATTTACAGCATTCAGGGACATCCGTCTGATAACAGCCAAGTTTCGAGGGCTATTCAAGGACCGAATGCGAGATCGATCTTCATTGAAAGTGACATCTAAAACCCAATGTTCTTGATTTTCAATACTCCAATGTTGACGAATAACGCGACCATTAAGCTGGGCATCTACGGGTAAGGAACTTAAGTAAAATTGTACTTCATGAGTGGTTTTGTTCCACAGATAACGGAAACGTTCTACTATAACAATAGTCTGAATATCTGTCCAGTCTTCTTGTTTGTAAAGCACCCCTAAAACCCCCACTGGAACCGCCCAAACTTTTCGAGTTTCGATTCGATGATGTGCTTTTTCCGTTCGGGAATCTTCACTCACTTCAATTCCCCCAAATTGCTTGGCTCTGGCTGTTTCAAACCAGGTTTTGACTTGTTTGTAAAGGGTGGGATGATTCTTTTTCAGAGTAACTACGTAATCAGCTTTTTTTTGACGAATCAGCCGTACAATCTCGGTTTGAGTACCCATCGCATCCATCGTAATAATCGCTCCGGTGACATCGATTAATTCCAATAGGGCTGGGATAGCTGTGATTTCATTGGAATGGTTTTCAACTTTAACTTGTCCAAGTACCAACCGATTTTCACTCGCCCACGCCGTCACTAAATGTAAATTCTTTTCCCCGGTTTTTCGGTCATAAGAACCTCGGATACTTTTTCCATCAATCGGGATAACTTGTTGGACAACTGGTCCAATTAATTGTTTAACCCATTCAGTCAACTTCTGTTCTAAAACTTTCGGGTCTACCTTTTCAAAAACTCGTCGGAAGGTATCATCGCTCGGGATACCATTTGGTAAGTCTAAAAATTTTTGCAACCATTGCTGCTTACTGATTCCATAATTTTCCATGTCTTCCCACCCATCACCTCCAGCTATTGTAGATAATATAGCAATGACGAGAATATCTTTCAGTAAGTGACGTTTGGTTCGGTTCACTCTCGGGTCGGGTACGTCATCAAAATAACTTGATAAGCTTCCTTGTAACTCTTGCATAGAGATAGGTGAGGGCTTCTTCAGTAGTTTAGACCTTGGCACAACGGGCAGGAATCCTCTATCCATTTAGTTTTACCGCTTGATGGCTTAGTTTTTAAGGCATTATAAAATTGCTAATACGTAAATACCACATTTTTTATATTTGTCTTTTTGTCAAGTACAATTTATACTAAATTAGATGAGCTTACCCTGCTCATTACCAGAAGGAAAAGATGACCCAGAATTCAAGAAAAAGCCAGAAATAGCCATAAATTTAATCGACAGAACCT
>NZ_JAUBSA010000176.1:0-1481 GCF_036702115.1 Microcoleus sp. LAD1_D5
CAATGGCACTGAAAAAGGCTTAATCACGCCCGCAGTTTAGCTTTCAAGACAGAGCGAGGTTCCTGCATTCGAGGATACGGTTTCGGCCTGCGTTTTAAAACTCTGGGTTCAGAACGCTCAGGTCGAATCGTGAGTAAATTAGTTGCCACCTGTTCCAAAAGTAATTGACGCCATAGTCGCTGTTGGCGTTTTCCTGTAGTTGCCAACAGCGTCAATAACAGATTAAACTGCTGCCTAGTTGATTGGAATGAGAGTTGAAAAACTGTATTTTTTGACGAAGATACAGCCTGCCACATAATGGTACGTAGTAAAGTGTAGGCTAATAAGTGTGTCCAGATTTCTTTTCTCACCATCACCGGAGTTTTAGCTGTTAACATCTCCATTTTTAACGTGGTTTTGAGATAGCGTAAATTGACTTCTGCTGCCGACCAACGTAATCCATATAAAGAAGTCAATTTTTCAACAGTGTACCGCTTGGCATCTACCAATGTTGTCACTACAATGATACGCTCATCTCTGAAGCCTCGGCGTTTAATTCGTAAGCATACTTCCCGGACGATGAAACTAGACGGCAATGCCTCGAATTCCTCAATAGTCATGTGGTTGGGACACTGTTGTGGCTTATTCCACACGACTTTGTGGTCGCCAATTCCCAACTTTTTTCCCCGTCTAAAGTCAGTTTTACGGAGATGATTCTTACGGAAAACAGCATCTGCTCCTTGCTGTTTCACTAAAACTAAATCAACATAATTACCATAAGCTTGATCTGCCAATATCACATCGTCGGGGACTAAATTTGCATAAATCAAACGGCTCATCACAATCTCACTGCTTGCCAAGGATGCTATGCCAGCGGATACCACAGCCCCTGTTAGTAATGAAAAGAGTACCACTATTTTAGCGATGGGAAATCCACACCCAGCTTTTTGATTACTGTGTTGCGGATACTCGGCTTGATTAGCAGCAGTATCATTCATCAACACTGTTGTCCCATCTAGTACCCGCACCCGTCGTCCACACCATTGTTGTTCTAGAGGAACTTCCTTTTCTAGGGCTTCTGCGACTATTGGTACTAACTGTTGAACGAGTTTTTCTGGTAGTCGCTTACGAGCTTTACTATATGCCCCGGTATCAGAAGAAGGAGACTTGACTCCGGCCGCACTCAACCACGTACTCATCCGCTTCACGGCTTGACTCAAACTTTTGTCGGGCTCTAGTACCTGGGATATCATCGCCCACAAGGTGACTATCGGTGTGTAGATGCTTTGGTAGTAGGTGATCTTCTCCTTCGCTAGAAGCTCCTGGACTAACTCTTCTGGCAGCAGCTTCTCCCAAGGTGAGGCAACGCTCTGCAAAAATTGTTGTTTGAGAATGCACCCACGATTTGGCATAATGGAGAGAGATATTTTGGTTTGTAAGGCAATTATCTATGTATATCTTGCCTTACAGATTTTTTTTTGCTCACTTTTTCAGTGCCATTG
>NZ_JAUBSA010000177.1:0-1434 GCF_036702115.1 Microcoleus sp. LAD1_D5
CCACTTTTATCAACGGGGGATGAGGGCTGTAACTCAGATTAGGTCTAGCTCTTAGCTCTCTTTGTCACCCCCCCAGGGAGCGATCAATTATTCAAGCTCGATTTAAGATAAGTTTTTCAGGCGTTAATTTCCTCCCACTATAATTGGAGATTATCTTCAATCTAAAAACAGGGGTGGTTTTGCCCGAACGACATAAAAACACACAAAAAACCTGGCGCAACCAGGTAGAAAGGTTCATTACTAAAAAAGTAATAGCAATAACTGTTTCAGAAGTATTATCAAGTTTTGCCATCACTCTATTCAGACTGAATCTTCGTTTACCTTGTCCAAATTTACCCTCAATTGCATTTCTAATTCTCTCATCTGACAAGGCTTGCTTCTTTTTTTCTTTACTGACTGTTGCTGGGGGTCTTCCCAAGGGCGGACCGCTGATTCTAATACCTTTTTCTTTACACCATGCTCGGTTTTCTCTTGTACGATAAATACGATCGGCATGAACTGACTCTGGATAATATCCGGTGAACCTATGATATGCTTCTACTTGTGCTTTTAAGTCTCCTGATTCGTTGAAACTATCCCAGCTCATTCGGTCTAAAAATACATATCCTTCAAAGCAACTGGCTGATAGTTTAGCTCCAAACTCTACTTTTTTCCCGGCTTTTCCTCTGACTATGGGACGGATATGGGGTTGGCTTAAACTTACTATTCTCTGCTCAATACTCTGTTTATTGTTATCAAATAACCATTGCTGTTGGCGATAGACTTCTGTGAGGACTAGCAGGGTTTTATATTGCTTTTTATTCAGACTTTTTAAAGTCGCACCTGACTCTATTAGCTGTCCAATATGAGCTAAATTTCTTTTTATATATTGGAGTTGTTTTTTAATTGCTTGTCTTTTTTTGTTTTGGGTGGGTCGTCTTTGTTTGGCTACTGCTAAGTAGTCTTTTCTCGCTAGATTCCGGTAGGTTCTTGGCTTTTTTTTTGCTTTGTTTTTTAGAGATTTATAGAGAATATCTATAATTTTTTTGGTGTGAACTCTGGCAAGGTTTAATAGTCCTAAGTCGGTCGGATAGGTAATATCGGCGGGGGCGCAGGTCACATCTACGAGCAACTTTCCTCGATTTTGTGACTCATTTTTGGCGTCCGAATCCTTTTTTTTTCGGGTTTGCCTGCGGCGGGTTCTTGTATTTTCACAGGCGATTCCTTCGTTCACTTTGTTAATTAAATTCCCACTAATCCGTTGTCGAAAGTGAACTAATAGTGATGGGTCAAATGGCAGCTCGTTACTGTAGCTTAATTGACCGATGAAGTATTGTAGATAGGGATTTTCGCGGATTTGTTCGACTGTTTCCCGATCGCTAATTAGGGCTTGCTGAATAAGCCTAAAACCCTTACCTCAAAAGACTTTGACTCGCGTTCGGCGTTGACAACGTG
>NZ_JAUBSA010000178.1:0-1412 GCF_036702115.1 Microcoleus sp. LAD1_D5
AAGTGCGATCGTCGGTAGGGCAATTTATACCGGCGATATCTTGCTAAAAGAAGCAATTCAAGCAGTCGGACAAGGGCGGTGGCAGGATGTACCGCCAGATTGGGGTTCTTCAAGCTTTGCTTGATAGTCATTATGTAACCGTTATCAATTTTCCGACTCACAATCAACAGTCAACAGTCAACAGTTAACAGTTAACAGTCAACAGTCAACAGTCAACAATCAACAGTCAACAGTCAGCGTAGAATCGTCTTTCTTACCATCATCGTACCCATGTTTTTGAACCATGCAATTACAGCTTTAAGTTCTGGGATAGCCTCCCTAGTTGCCCCCATACCTTTGTTAGCAACAGTCGAGGCAGAAAATTCGCCGATCGTCCTCAGCGGAGTTTTGCTCAGTTTGGTAGTGATTTATCTCGCCAGTAAAATCGGCGCGGAAGTGGCTCTAAAATTTGATTTTCCGCCGGTTCTGGGTGAACTTGTAGCAGGGGTAATTGTTGGCGTATCTGCTTTAAACCTGGTCGTTTTTCCCGGAAGCGGGCTGTCAGCCTCAGACTCAGGGATTATGACAGTTCTGCAATCGATTAATCATCTGTCTCCTGCCGCCCTCACCAGTGTGTTTGAATCGCAGAGTGAAGTCATTTCAGTGCTGGCTGAATTAGGCGTGATTATTCTGCTGTTTGAAATTGGCTTAGAGTCGGATATCAAACAACTCAAGCAAGTCGGAATTCAAGCTACCGTTGTCGCCTGCGTAGGTGTGGCAGTTCCCTTTGCCGCTGGTACTGCGGGCTTGATGATAATTTTCCACACTCCGGCAATTCCTGCAATTTTTGCGGGGGCAGCTTTGACGGCAACCAGCATTGGAATTACATCTAAAGTGTTGTCTGATTTAGGACAACTGAACTCTAAAGAAGGTCAAATTATTGTCGGTGCGGCGGTGATTGATGATGTGTTGGGAATTATTGTCCTGGCTGTTGTCGCCAGTTTAGCGAAAACCGGTGAGATTGATGTTGTTAATGTCATCTATTTGATTGTCAGTGCAACTGTTTTTTTGCTAGGTTCGATTCTGTTGGGTGGTGTCTTCGACAAAACTTTCTCGGCGGTGGTGGTTCAACTCAAAACTCGCGGCAATATTATCATCCCGGCATTTATTTTTGCCTACTTCATGGCTTTTCTGGGCAATGCAATTCATCTCGAAGCGATTTTGGGTGCGTTTGCTGCGGGTTTGGTGTTGGATGAAAGCGATGCCCGCCTGGAGTTGGATGAAATGGTGAAACCCATCGCCGATTTATTTGTACCTATCTTCTTTGTGACGGTGGGCGCTCGGGCGGATTTGGGGGTTTTGAACCCAGCGGTGCCGGATAATCGGGCGGGACTTTTGATTGCCGTATTTTTGATTGTGGTTGCTATTTTGGG
>NZ_JAUBSA010000179.1:0-1363 GCF_036702115.1 Microcoleus sp. LAD1_D5
ATGGCCTCTTATAAACGTCTGGAATTCAATAAGCATCTACTTTGTACCTTTATTGATAAGTTAGATTTAGACCCGGAGTTGATTTTAAACCATCCTAATCTTCCTTCTGTCTTGTATTATGGTACTTTGGCTGCTTAAAAACTGTCCGGAGTATTGCTATATTACAGCGATATTAATGGTAATTCAGTCCCAATAAATTACAGAATTTATGAGAAAAAGGAGGAAAAAACCCAAAAGGATTACGAAGAGAGAAATGGTGAGTGAAATAAGAAACTGGGGAGTCAAGCCAAAAATAGTAACAGGAGATAGTTGGTATTCAGAGGTAGAAAATTTGAAATTTCCAAAAAACCAGAATTTGGCTTTTATCTTCGGAATTGAAAAAGGGGCTCTTCCGTGTTTAGTATGCTAAAATGTTAAAAGTTGAGGATTATTTAAGTAAAGCAATGAAAAGATTAATGACACAATTGCTAAATTTACCAGGTGTGATAGTAGAGAATAGCTTAGAGACAGAATCGACGATTATTTTATCGGTTAGAGCAACCAACAAAACAGCAGTTTGCCCGCGATGTGGTCAAAAGAGTCATCGTCTCCATCAAAACAAAAGACATTTAGTTAAAGATTTACCCATCAGTAATAGAGCGGTAATTCTTTCTGTAAATCGTCGGCAGTTTAAGTGTGAATTTTGCCGAAAACCTTTTAGCGAAATTTTAGATTTTGTTGAGCATAAAAAAAGTTTTACTAAAAGATTAGCCCTAAATATCACAGAACAAGTTATTCACAGTGACATTAGTAATGTTGCTAAAAATAACACATTAACACCCGAACAAGTTGAGTCAATGGTTAAAGTAGTAGCTGAAAGTGTAATCAATGTAGATGTTCGGGAATTGCGCCGCTTGGGAATAGATGAGATTAGTTTAGTTAAAGGGCAAGGAAAATTTATAGTAGTATTAGTAGATTTAGAAACACATAAACTCTTAGGATTGGTATCAGAAAAAAAAACAGTCATTTATCGAAAACTTTCTTCTAAAATGGGGTAAATAAGTCTTAAATAAAATAGAAGAAGTCAGCATGGACATGAGTGGTAGTTATAAATCCTTGGTGAACAAAATATTGCCAAATGCTATAGTGACAGTAGACAGATTTCATGTAACAAAAATGATACATGAAGAATTAAATAAAGCCAGAATTGACCAAAAAAAAGCAGCAGAATCACTAAAAACTGAAGAAAAAACTAAATTACTTGATAGTTTAAAAAGTAGTAAATATATACTCTTAAAAGCCGAGTCAAACTTATCTGAGGAACAAAAAACAAAATTATTACAAGTGCAATCAGACTCACCACTCGTAAAAATTATGCACTCCT
>NZ_JAUBSA010000180.1:0-1345 GCF_036702115.1 Microcoleus sp. LAD1_D5
TTACCAAGAAAATGGGTCTAAAGCCCGGTCCTTTTAGGACGGCTTTAATTTCCCCAGAACTGTGATAGAGTGTTTTATATCCAGTTCCAAGACGTAAATGTTAGTATTTGAAGCCAAGCTAGAAGGAAAGAGCGAGCAGTACCAGAGGCTAGACGAAGCCATTCGTACTGCTCGCTTTATTCGTAATAGCTGCATCAGGTACTGGATAGATACGAAGGGTGTGAATCGATACGACTTGAGTGCCTACTGTGCGGTGCTTGCCAAAGAATTCCCTTGGGCTGCCCAGCTCAACTCAATGGCAAGGCAAGCTTCCGCACAGAGAGCTTGGTCATCCATTGCTCGTTTCTACGACAACTGCAAAAAGGCAAAACCGGGAAAGAAAGGATTTCCACGTTTCAAAAAGCATGAAACCCGCGGTTCTGTTGAATACAAAACCTGTGGATGGAAGCTTTCAGAAGATCTCAGAAGCATAAACTTTAGCGACGGCTTCAAAGCAGGAAGTTTTAAGTTGTGGGGAACTCGCGACTTGCATTTCTACCAGAAGAGTCAAATCAAACGAGTGCGCGTAGTGCGTCGAGCCGACGGGTACTACGTGCAATTCTGTATTGATGCTGAACGGAATGAAAAGCGAGAGCCTACGGGACGAACCATTGGTTTAGACGTAGGATTGACCCATTTCTACACAGACTCGGATGGTAATACCGTCGAGAACCCGCGTCATTTAAGAAAGTCTGAGCGGTCACTCAAAAAGCTTAATCGCAGACTTTCCAGAACCCAGAAAGGTTCTAAGAACAGAGAAGCGGCGCGGAATCGATTAAGCAGAAAACACCTCAAGGTAAGTAGGCGGCGTAAAGACTTTGCTGTGAAATTAGCAAGGTGCGTAGTCCAGTCCAACGACTTGGTAGCCTACGAAGACTTGTCGGTGCGTAACATGGTCAAAAACAAAAAGCTGTCCAAGTCTATATCTGATGCCGCTTGGACAGCTTTTAGGAATTGGATTGAATATTTTGGCAAAGTGTTTGGAGTAGCTACTGTTGCCGTCGCACCGCACTACACTAGCCAAAATTGTTCTAATTGCGAAAAGGTTGTGAAGAAATCGCTAAGTCAAAGAACACATATTTGTCCGCATTGTGGATTTGTTTTAGACCGCGATTGGAATGCTGCGCGAAATATATTAGAACTGGGATTGCGTACCGTGGGGCACACGGGAACCTATAATGCCTCTGGAGACATCGACCTCTGTTTGAGTGAGGAAACTCCTTCAAGTAAGTCGGGTCGCAGAAAGAGGAAGCCCAAACAGTGATGTTTGGAATCACCGTGGCTTTAGCGGGCGTGAGAATGTCAA
>NZ_JAUBSA010000181.1:0-1314 GCF_036702115.1 Microcoleus sp. LAD1_D5
ATCGTTTGGGAGTTTATTGTTGCCGAATCTATCTTGCTTTACCTCTGCTTAAATATCTGCGGAATGCGGGGTGTAAATCCTGCAAGATTAGAAGACTTTTCTTCGGCTGGCGGCACTCCGATTCTGTTTGACGAGAGGGGTAATCGTTTACCCAAACCTGAGTTTCGCCCGCAGCCGAAGTTCGTCGGGCCTGACAACACCAATACGACGTTCTTTGGCACAGACATTCCTCAAGATGCTGACGGTTTCCCCAACTTTCTGGGCACATCGGCAGCGGCTCCTCATGTAGCGGCAGTTGCGGCTTTGATGCTGCAAGCAAATCCCCGCTTAAGTCCTGCGGAAATTAATCGAGCACTAGAGCAGACAGCTCTGGAGATGGACGATCCAAACACGCCCGGTTTTGATGTTGGATTTGACTATGCTAGTGGATCTGGTTTGATTCAAGCCGATCGGGCGATCGCTAAAATAGTCATCTAATTCAGATTAGAGTCCCCATCCCTGCCGCGAGATTGGGGAGACAGAGTAAGCTTCTATGAAAGTCGATCGCCTGTGGCAGATTGAGGCGATCGCACGACGGCAGAAAGAGCGATCGGGCTAATTCTCTAAATTCCAACTCTAGAATCCTATGCTGTATTCCCCATTTAAGCGACTCAAATCGACCCACTCTAGGCTCACTAATGTTTTCCTAGCTTCCATTTCCCTGTTTCTGCTTGCTACTATCCCGCTATTAACTACTCCTGACTCTCTCTTCCCAGTGATCGCTCAAACTACGGATGCTCGTCAAGCAGAGGGCGAGCGGCTGTTGCAGCAGGGGCTTCAACAATATCGGACTGGCCAATTAACAGCAGCGCTGAATTCCTGGCAACAGGCACTGGAAATTTATCGAGCCCTCAAAAACCGTTACGGGGAAAATAGGGCAATGAGCCTTTTGGGAATGGCTTACAGCTATCAGGGCAACTATGCCAAAGCCATTGATTATGGGCAGCATAGTTTAGCGATAGCCCGCGAAATTAAAGACCGCCAATTGGAAGGTGCAGCACTGGGCGGTTTGGGAGCCGCTTACCTCTCTCTGAGCAACTATGCCAAAGCCATTGAGTATACAAAGCAGAGTTTAGCGATCGCCCGCGAAATTAAATACCGCCTAGGGGAAGGTGCTGCACTGGGCATTTTGGGAATGGCTTACCTCTCTCTGAGCAACTATGCCACAGCCATTGAGTATATTCAGCAGAGTTTAACGATCAATACTCCGGACAGTTTTTAAAGAGGGATGCGACGCCTACGGCAAGCAACGCTTACGCAATAAATCACAGAAGC
>NZ_JAUBSA010000182.1:0-1307 GCF_036702115.1 Microcoleus sp. LAD1_D5
ATTATGAGTTAGCTCTAGGGGGATTAAATTGAAAACCTTCTATTATAGCATAGATTTTTTTTGCAAGAGGTCTATTAAATAAGTGACAAACTTTTTTAACTCCTTCTGCGGATACGTATTATTTAGATTCACAATGTCCAGTCTTCCTGCCTGTAAATCGTAGGTAGGCATGACTACCGGATTCCTCGCCGGATAATATTTGTGTTCACCAAAATCGAGTTCCTCAGCAGTAAAGTTAATCCCCAACTGCCCGATAATTGCCCCTGTATCATCGCGTGTTTCAACAATTCCTCCCCAAAGTTTTTTGGTTAACAGTTGTGCTGTATTGGCATCCGTGACCCCTGCCAACAACCGCAAAGTATGACCCCGCAGCGCCGCTTTAAACATATTGGGTCGAAATTCTGGGGTTCTATTCAGTAGTTGCGACGTTAATCCGCAGCCGCTCAAATTGACAGAAAGTAAGATGCGATCGGCGCTTTCTACCTCTGCCATGCGACCATAACCTGCACTTACCCTAGAACCAATTCCGTGCCCTAAAGCTTTTTCCCAAATTTGCCAAATTTCCTCCCATTCTTGTTTTCCAAGCTGCTTGTTGCTGGAAATGCCAAATTGTAATTTACACTGATAAAGCGAGATTTGCACGTTAGCACTGGTGACGGCATTTTCCATCACTTGGCGCTTTTGCTGAGAGTGAACGACATCGACTAAACGCTCTTTTTCTCCCCAAGACATATCAGCGGGGAAGCCGCCGTGAAAGCGCAAAATTCCTGGTTTTGCACTACGCTGTCCGTCCTCTACAACCTCTCCCCCGCAGTATCCTTCTCGTTTTTCAGGAGGACACGATCGCCAGAAAGCCCCTTTCATGCTAGAACCAGGATAAAATGGCAAACCTTTCGCGCCAATTATGGGTCGAATGACGCCTTCATCTTGTCCACTGTTTGTAACTAAACGCCAGCTAATGGTGTATTGTTTTGTTTCCACTCCTTGCCCAAATTCAGGCATTTTTATGGGTGATTTAGTTCGACCTCGTTTGTAGAGGGGAACGCTTTCATCGGCGCTTTCGGGGACGGGAGGACAGCATTCTAACCATTGTTCCACCCACTCAGAAGCGGGACCAGCATCGCCGGCGTACTGAATTTTGCCCCTTCCTTCCAATTGAGAGCGAAACATCAAAGGAACGCGATCGCTATCACTCATCTTCTTCACCTCCATTATTGCCATTATTCTTAGTACAATACTCCGGACAGTTTTTAAGCAGCCAAAGTACCATAAGACAAGACTGAAGAAAGATTAGGATGGTTTAAAAT
>NZ_JAUBSA010000183.1:0-1297 GCF_036702115.1 Microcoleus sp. LAD1_D5
AATTATGAGTTAGCTCTAGGGGGATTAAATTGAAAACCTTCTATTATAGCATAGATTTTTTTTGCAAGAGGTCTACTATTCCAATAAAAATTCATACTGCCAAAGGGGGGCGATCGATATTACTACATTGAGGTGGCGGATCGAGGAGATGTCATCGATGCTGACGTGATATTTCATCGGATGAGGATTGACAATGTGGGTGAGTAGCCATGAAGCATTGGAAGGTGAAGAGCTTCAAGATAAGGTAGCAGCGTGCCAGCTTGATACCAAATTAATCTCGCAATCCTCGATCGCGCAACCAAGCATCTGCCCAAATTGTATCGGCTTCTGACAGCGGTGGTATGACTTCCCAGTTGCGATAATCTATCTTGAGGTCGTAACTTGCTATGTCGTAAATTTGAGTGAATAATTCCTGCAAGTTTATGACTGGTTCGGTATCGCCCGATCGCAGCGGTAAAGGAAAGGCAGGCAGCGGGTTCTGCACGTTAAAAGCGTACAAATCTGCTCTGGGACGGCGATTTCCCGACACACCAAAACGCTATAGTGGCTTTCAATGTCATTGCCAATAACTGGCATTTTTCGACCGCGCCGCAATAAATCTATTTCAATTAAATGAGTGCGACCAGATAAAATTTCTTCTCGCTTTTCTTCGTACATTTGTCGTCCTTTTCCTGTGCGCTTATTGCTAGGCGAGAGAATTTCAATAACTGTTATCAATTCTTTGGTTTCTCTTTCTCTAATTTCTAAATAGCCTTCCCGAACCGTGTAGGGCATGGGAATAATTACTGTTAATGGTTGTGTAGGCGGTGCTGCAACTGCTATGTTTGATGCTGTTGTTTTTGTTGCAGTTTGTGGTTGCATTACAGTTACGTCGGGAATGTCAATGACTGATAAATCGTCGTCAGCCGTTTCATAGATTCTGACTTCCAGCGACACTAAATACTTAGGACACAGTTGGGGAGATAAAAACCGGAAAATTTCACTAATCAGCAAGTTATGTATCCCAGGCCAAAAGTCGGGATGCTCTAAATACGGATCCATACCGGGAAAGGGAGATGGCATTGATGTCACTCCTTGACTTAAGTCTATTTACAGTTTAGCAATGTTGTTTTGGGAAAATTAGGGTCGATCGCACTTCCTGTGAAATAGAATAAGTAAGTCGGTGAGAAAAAAGCAAACTATGTTAAAATAAGTAAAGAGAGAGAATAGGTCTACTGAGGTAACTCAATATATGGGCGCTAGATTAAGGGTATTTCTCAGTCAAGAGCAAGATAAAACCCTATTAAAACTGAGAACT
>NZ_JAUBSA010000184.1:0-1289 GCF_036702115.1 Microcoleus sp. LAD1_D5
TTAATAATTAAATGGGGTCGCAAAATCAAAAATAAGGGCAATGCTTGTATCACAGTTTAAATGTGCAACAGCTTATTGGGTCATGCTTTGCGTAAGGCGGTGAGTGTGATAGCTGCTGTGCAGGGGAGGGAGCCAGCAGAAATTGCCCATGAAGCAGGTGCACCCATCCTTAATAGTTCCAGCTTAAAAACAGCCTTAGATTTAAACTGGGATAATCCAGTAGAGCGTCAAAATGCACTCTTAATTATCCTAAATAGCTTAGATTCTGTAGAAGAATGGATGCAAAGCCAGTCTGATTGTGATGAGTTTGAAGTGGCTCAACAAACTCTAGATGTTGCCCGATTCATTGAATCCCAAAATGTGACTTTAGACTCTCAAGGAGTGCCTACTCTTGCTAAAGGGGTGGCCAAAGAGCGTCGCATTTCTATTGAGGACGCCGATATGCGACATGGGCGTAAAAGCCGGTCTAAAAAAATAGATGGATATAAACGCCACATCCTCAAAGATTTAGAGAGTGGTGTAGTTTGCGCGGTGGCGTTGACTCGCGCAAATACTCCGGAATCCGCTGCTACAGTTGACCTAGAACGTGACTTAAAATTCCAAAATATTCACCTAGCTGAGTTACATATTGATCGGGCTTATTTATCCAGTCATTGGGTGGTACAACGGGATGATAAATTACAGATATTTTGCAAGGCGTGGCCGGTCAGAAATTCTGGACGGTTTGATAAAAATTCTTTTTTTCTTGACTGGGATACGCATTTAATTAGCTGTCCCAATCAGGTAAGTGTCTCATTTGAACCCCGAAAAACTGTTCATTTTCCTTTGAGTGAATGTGCCATTTGTCCTCTAAGGGAAGACTGCACAAACAGTAAAAGAGGACGTAGTGTATCAATTCATCTTGATGAAGCCTTAATGCAAGAGTTGCGAGCGCGTCAGTCCACTGCTATTGGTCGCCAAGACTTGAGAAAACGTACTACAGTTGAACACTCTCTGGCTCATATTGGGTATTGGCAGGGGAACCGCGCCCGGTATCGAGCGACAGCGGAAAAATCTCTTCGATTTACGCCGAGTCGCTGTTGTCCATAATCTTCATGTCATTGCTCGAATGGCTGAGGTTCTGCCAATTAAACCGGCCGTAGAGTCTAACTCATTGACCGGGTAACTTCATACATCTGTTTTCTTGTCAACTCTTAATACTGAACCGACGCCCTAGGAGCGCACCCGCATCAATTAGTTGTTCAATATGAGCTAGGTTTCTTTTGATATATTGGAGTTGTTTTTTAATT
>NZ_JAUBSA010000185.1:0-1272 GCF_036702115.1 Microcoleus sp. LAD1_D5
AGGTCGGTCTTATGGCATCAGGTTTCACCTCTGACAAACACAGGATTAAAAGGTCAAAAAAATTGAGTATAGCTCAGGCAACTGAACTGACAGAAAAAATGGCATTAGTATTTGCCCAAATCAAAGACCCCCGTGTAGCAAGAACCCGTGTTCATGTATTAACAGATATTTTAATTATCGGAATATTGTCAGTGATTGCAGGAGGTAACGGATGGGAAGACATGGAAAATTATGGAGTAAGTAAAGGTGAATGGTTGGAGCAGTTTTTAGCTTTACCAGGAGGTATCCCGAGTGCGGACACATTTCGACGAGTCTTTGAACGCATTAATCCCAAAGTATTTGAGCAATGCTTTCGACGTTGGATAGAATCAATAGTTGAGGTAGCAGGAGCGCAGGTAATTCCCATTGACGGCAAGACCCTTAAAGGCTCATACGATCGAGAGCAAGGCAAATCCGCTTTACATCTAGTTAGTGCCTGGTCGAGCGAATATCGTTTGGTTTTAGGACAAGTAAAGGTGGCAGATAAATCAAATGAAATTACCGCAATTCCTGCATTATTAGAGTTATTAGACATGGCCGGATGTATTCTTACGATTGATGCCATGGGTACACAAACAGCAATCGCCTCTCAAATTTTTCACGCCCAAGCTGATTATATCTTAGCACTTAAAGGCAATCATCCTACACTTTATGGACAAGTAAAAAACTGGTTTGAACAACAATTATCTCACGGATTTGAAGGTACGCTCCATAGTTATGACCAACGGGTAGAACGAGGTCATCATCGCACTGAAAAACGTTCCTGTTGGTGCGTCCCTCTTTCTCAATTGCCAACTTTACATCACCAAAACGATTGGGTCGGTCTTCAATGTGTTGTCATGGTAGTCCGGGTCAGACATCTATGGAATAAAACCACCCGTGAAGTTCAGTTCTATTTAACGAGTTTGTCGTGTAATGCCCAGCGAGTAGCACAAGCTATCCGCCTGCATTGGGGTATTGAAAATAGTCTGCATTGGACTTTAGATGTTACCTGGAATGAAGATGCTTGTCGCGTCCGTACAGGTCACGGACCACAAAACTTAGCACTGCTGCGACGCCTGGCTCTTAATGCTTTAAACCTGGAGCAATCTTATAAACGTAGCAATCTTCAAAAATCCCATCGGGCTGCTATGGATAATAACTATATGCTGACTGTTCTGGCTGGTTGTTTATTTCCACATGATGATGCCTCAAGACCCTGTTGTCAATAGACTTTGAGATGCGCTTACCCTG
>NZ_JAUBSA010000186.1:0-1173 GCF_036702115.1 Microcoleus sp. LAD1_D5
TCTTGACGAACTCCGCACAAAAGTCAAGGAAATTTTGGCATCTTTCACCGTGAGCGTCATTGGTTTTCTCACCGGATAGTCTTGGATTTTACATTCTTTATCTCTATCACATCTTTAAAAAAATGGTATCAAACTCCATTACCGGGCTGGCATCCATCTTTTCGTAGAGTGCTTGCAGCATTGGAGTTATGTCTATGGAAGGTAAACCCAAAGTTATCTGAGTTAACGCCGGGGGCTGCTGCACAAAATCAAATCGAGCAAAGGTTCCGTTATTGTCGCTACCGTCTCCGAGAAAGGGTGCTAAAACCTTTGGCTGAATATTTCCATAAATAGACAGCGATACTGCCCCGACATTGACGGTAGTTCCAGCCGCACGCGCTACTACAGCACCATTACCGCTCCAGGCTTCAAGTAAGTCCTCTTTGTCGCTACCCTTGCCGCTACGGTATTGGTTTGCTGAATTAAAAAATCCTGCAAGTTCGTCGGGGGAGCATCCCGGTTTTGTAAATGATTAAAAGTATGATATGAGCCAAAATTTTTCGCCCTGCGCTACATGATAGAACGGAAAAGTTGTCGCCCGCAAGCTAACCGAACTGGCGAGAGAGGAGTATTTAAAGTATGGGAGTTGGGAAGAAAAATATAGAAAAGGTGTCTATATTCTAGATTAATTCATTCAAGTAAGCACACCTAAGTTTGAGCATTTGATTAATATTTTCACGACACCACTGAGCGCCGGAAATCTTCAATCTTCTATCAATCTGTTTGACTAATGATTCCACTGCTCCCGACCCAATAGAACAAATATTTTGGCTGGATAAGAGTTGATAGTTGACAATTCGATTCCGATGTTTTGTGAGATATTTACAGAAGTTAGTAGTCTGACGACTACTGCATAACTCAAACAACTTCATGGTTTCATCTATACCGCGATAGCCACAACAATTCTTTGGCTTTAGACAGCCGTTTCCTAGACCCTGCTACTTTGTACAGATTTTCTACTAAATGATACCAGTCTAAAATTTCTCGGCGATTACCATCCGGATTGAATTTACCGATCAGATTCCAAATTCCGTCATGTCCATCACCCAAACAAGTCACTAGTACAGCTCGGCGAAAATAGAATACCCACTAAACCGCTAATACTTTACCCTTATAAGTCCACTTGAAGGGCTT
>NZ_JAUBSA010000187.1:0-1096 GCF_036702115.1 Microcoleus sp. LAD1_D5
TTATACCAATTTAATATGAAGCTGCATAGAATAAAGCTTCCAGAATGAAAGTGTAACAAGATAGTGAACTCATTTCTTCAAGTGTGATTTGTTGCAGAACCTGATCCAGTCGTTCGCGCAATTCCTTAAGAGTCAGAAACACTTCTCCCTTGAATTGTTGTTTGATAAATTGCCACACTCGTTCAATGGGATTGAGTTCAGGGCTATGGGCTGGTTGACAAACGGGAATCAAGTTATCAGGCCAGTGCAGAGCACTGGTCACATGAGCCCCCGCCTGGTCAAGTTGAATAAGTGCGATGTCATCTCCCAGTTGATGTGAGAGGGCATCAATAAACTCCTGAAATCTTTGAGTATTGAGGCGATCGTATTCTTAACAAAAATGCCAGCCGCTCAAAGGTTCAACCACCCCGTAGAGCCAAAAATTGTCACGTTTCCAGAGTACCGGTGCGATCGGTTTCACTCCAAACGCCATAATCACTTTCCCTGTTTCTGTTTTAAGTCCCAAGCGGGTCTCGTCTTGACACAAGTAACGCAGCCGTTGTCCCTTTCCAAACAAGCGTTGATAGGTCAACAGGGCTGGGGCGATGTTTTTTTAAAACGCTGATCGGCATTGGGTTCTTGCTTCGCGCTTTTGGGGCGTGGCACTTTTAATTTAGCTTTAAGTCGATAGTGTACCCAATGATAGACTGTGGGGTATGTCAGGTTCAGTTGATAAGTCTCATTGACCCACTCCACGATTTCTCCGTAACTTTTGAAGCAGGCGTGGCTGTTCCAGTCTTTTTTGTAATCCGGCAAGAGCCTCTGGACTCAAGTGGGGCAATTTTCCGGGTGCACTCTTGAGTGCCAACAATTCGGACAATCCTCCCTGACGATACTTTTGCAACCACGCCCGTTACCGTTGAACCATCACGTCCCAGACGTTTGGCCAGGATTTGATGCTGAGTGATTTGTCCAGTTTTTAGCCACCACAACATTTGCAACCGTTCTTTCTGACGCTTAGGTACGACTGTTTTTTAGTTGTTGCTCCAAACTCTCTGCACTTTCTGCGATCGCCACAATCAGTTGACGTGCCATAACTCATCACCTCTAAACAGTA
>NZ_JAUBSA010000188.1:0-1083 GCF_036702115.1 Microcoleus sp. LAD1_D5
AGTCGGGTCGCAGAAAGAGGAAGCCCAAACAGTGATGTTTGGAATCACCGTGGCTTTAGCGGGCGTGAGAATGTCAAAACACTGCTACTTATGTGCAGAGACAATACTTTTTTGAGACCAAAAAGTATTACAACTCAATTGATATCTATCATCAAACCAAGAATTTAGAATCTTATCGGTATCTGCCCACTAAAGTTAGTAAGCAGGTTGTGCGTAGAGTATCAGAAGCTTGGAAAGGTTGGTTAGCAGCATTGAAAGATTGGTCAAAGCATCCTGAGAAGTATCTAGGAAAACCTAAAATGCCTGGATACAAGCATAAAGAGCGTGGTAGGAATGTTGTCATATATCCAATAGATGCAATATCAAAACCGGCTTTAGCTAAAAGTATTGTTAAGCTGTCTCAGACCTCCATTGAATTCCCAACTCAGGCTAAAAATGTTGACCAAGTAAGGATTATTCCTAAGCTTGACCACTACGTTATTGAAGTTGTTTACACCGTTGAAGAAGCCGTAAAATCGGATGGTAAATATGTTGCTGGTGTAGACCTTGGTTTAAACAATTTAATGGCTATAACATCCAATCATCCCGGTCTCAGACCGCTTTTGATTAATGGTAGACCGTTGAAAAGTATTAATCAATTATTCAATAAAAGAGTTGCCGCATCACAATCAATTGAAGCTGGGAGACAAATAAAAATGTTGAACGGCAAGCGTGACAGAAGGATTGATAACTATCTCCATATAGCGATTCTCAGATAAATGAGGTATACAGAAACCCTTTATTGTCAAGCTTTCCAGGTCAAAATTCGTACCTCACCTTTTTGAGAAAGGCTATACTGTTAGCCGTAGAGTTATTGACTGGTGTCAATTAAATGATCTTAGCCAGTTAGTTATAGGCAACAACCAAGGATGGAAACAAGATATCAACATTGGTAAAAAGAACAATCAAGAATTTACCAATATTCCACACGCGAAACTTAGGACTGAAAAATAAATAACTTGATGGCTTGTCGGGTATAATCAAAAACAGCGCCCTGATTGCTATTTTCTCTAAAATTGATAGAAACTCGCCAGGGATTTTTCT
>NZ_JAUBSA010000189.1:0-1071 GCF_036702115.1 Microcoleus sp. LAD1_D5
GGGCTGTATTCGGGGAGGAATTCTAAATGAAGGTTAGGCATTTCTGTTTCAATTATTTTCAGGTACTCTTCTTTCTTATGAAAACTAGCATTATCAAGAACAATCACTATTTTCGCTCCTTTTTCAGCAAATTCTGAGGCTTGATTACCTGCTGATACCCATTCATGGATTAGCTCTTCATAAAAGAGTTTGAGCACTTGATAAAAATTATATGAATTGCCTTTTTTGAGGAACTCTACCCACCTTTTTTTATCCGAATTCCTCACTCCTCCCATTACATTAACTCTGCCTTTTATTCGGTCTCCTCGGACTTTTTTTCGACTGCCTTTTTTACACCAGTTCTTTCTTCTGGTGACTCTTAAACTAAATCCACTTTCGTCCCAAAACCATACCTGTAATCGTTCTGGCGTTGATTTTTCTATTTTTAAATATTCTGCTATCTTTATTTTAAACGCTGTTCTTTTTTCAGGATTTCTCTTGGACTCTAGGCTATACTTAGCCCAGATGTAAACATACTTTTTTTTCTTTAATATCCTCCGAATTTGTCCTCCACTTAATTTTATCCCTGTGGATTCTTCTAAGTATGTTGCTAATCTCTGCGCTGTCCATCGTCCAAAATCATATCCTAATTCTTGAGGGTCTTTTTCTATAGTTTCTAATAATATATCTATATATTTATCTGTGGCTTTTTTGTGATTTCCCTTCATCCTCTCATCAATTAGACTTTCTAGATTGTCGGGGTCTCCCTTGACACACCAATAAGATACTTTATTGACTGAGCAACCCAAAAAATCAGCAATTTTAGATTGTGTCTTGCCGTCATTGAGCAATAATAAAATTAGAATTCTTTCTCTAATATTTGCCTTTTCTTCCTCTCTTAAGGCTTTTTGTAGTTTCTCTATTTGTTGGGGATTGAGATGGTTTTTAGCTGGCATTTTTGTATAAATTGACTAAACTCATTTTTTATTATACCCTATTTAAAGGCACAACAGCTTATTAGTTATCCGACCGACTTAGGACTATTAAACGGAGCCAGAGTTCATACAGAAAAAATCATAGACATCCTGTCTA